>URYX01000086.1 GCA_900552225.1 uncultured Oscillospiraceae bacterium
TCGTCGGCAGCGTCAGATGTGTATAAGAGACAGGCTCTGAGAAAAAGCATGACGCCGTGGGAGCAAAAGCTGTGGTATCAATTCTTGCGGCAGTATCCCCTGCGGTTTCAACGGCAAAAGGCCATCGGAAATTATATAACAGATTTTTATTGTGCAAAAGCAGGACTTGTTATAGAGCTGGATGGCGGCGGACACTATACCGAACAGCAAGCAGCAAAAGATCAAATCCGCACAAAAGAATTGGAAAGAATGCATTTAAAGGTTTTAAGAATCTGCAATACAGATATAGACCACAATTTCAGAGGTGTATGTACCTCTATCGATCGAACCGTTAAAAGCCTTTTTCCTCTGTCGTCATCTCAGGCCATTGCCTCATCCAAGAAGAATAACGGCTGATTCGCCTTAATTCCAATTCCGATATTCATCTCAAAAAAGGAGCTGTTCCTATGGAGCACAAGGGCACCGCACTCGGCATTACATTTTTTAAGGCCGTCCTGGCCGGACTCATGATCGGAACCGGAGGAACAGTCTATCTCTCCTGTGCGAATAAAACGGTCGGTGCCGTGCTGTTTGCCGTCGGCCTGTTCACCATCTGCGTCTACGGCATGAACCTCTATACCGGAAAAATCGGCTACGTTTCGCTGACGCATTTCTGGAGGGACATGCGCGACATGGGACTCATCTGGTGCGGCAACCTCGTCGGCACGGGGCTTTGCGGTCTCGGCGTGCGCCTGATGCAGCGGGAAACGCTGACCGCCGCCGCGGAAGCGACGGCCGCGGCCAAGGCCGAAGCCCCGCTTTTGACCGTACTGATCTCCGCCGTATTCTGCGGCATGCTGATGTATATGGCGGTCAATACCTATAAGCTGTTTTCCGCCTCCCACCCGGTCGTCGGAATCATCGCCGTCTTTCTCGGGGTCGTCACCTTTATTCTGAGCGGCTTTGAGCACTGCATCGCCAATATGTTCTACCTCTCGGCCGGAGCCGCCTGGTCGTGGCGCTCCCTGTCGGCGATTCTGTGCGCCACCCTCGGCAATTCCGCCGGAGCCACCCTGCTCCGGCAGGCCGAGGCCCTGCGCCGCCGCACGGCATAGACAAAGCCTCCGGGTACCGCCACTTCGGAAGCGAAATATTTTTCCGAAGACCTTGCCTCATTGGGCTTTGACTCATTTTTTGTTGAAAGACACGGAACAAGGGCACTCCTGAAGCATGTTCTCCAATGCCTCGGGAGCGCCCTTTTCCCCATTCCGCAAAATTGCCCGTCAAAGCTCCGGGAGCAGCGCCCGAAAGCGCGGCAGCATTCCGCATTTGTCCGGCATATATGCCGGAATCTGCAGCAGATCAAACCCCGGGAACTGATTTCCCTCGATCAGCTGCGGCCCCTCGGCATCCACCGCCACGTCCCAGCCGACATAGCCGATCTGCGGCAGCACCTTGGCCGCCTCGCAGCACATCTCCACCGACTCCCGCCAGAACGGCAGCACATAGCCGATCAGCGGACACCCGGTCATCGGATGCTCCGTATAGGCATGATACTCCGTGTCATAGGCCGGATAGCAGATAGCCCCCGTCTTTTCATCCACCGGAGCCATCATGCCTCCCGCGTGCAGATTGTCCACGCACTTTCCGCCGTTGCCGAGCCGGATATACGCATACACCACATGCGCCTCCCCGCCGGACAGCACCGTCATGATGCGGTAGGTGTTGACCGCATAGGGATAGAGGCGGGACAACGCCTCATGCTGCACCACACAGTCCTCGATCAGGCCGATTCCGTCCGCACGCAGCTTGTCGAGCATCGCCTCCGCCGACGGGAAATCCGACTTGTTCAGCTTTTCCACGCCCTGCCCGCAGGCCGCGCTGAGCGGCTTGGCCACAATCGTCTCGCGATCGCACATAAATTCCGCAAAGGCCGCCCCGTCCGCCGTCCGGAGGTCCAACCAGCCGCGGCGGATAAACGGCGCAAATTTCTCGTTGAACTCCGCCTTATCCTCCATAAAATGCTCATACGCCGGATCGTTCAGCCTCTGCACGATGCGGTTGTTAATGCCGCGCGTCACATAGGTGGCGCGCTGCTCCGGCGTCAGATCGTAAAACTCGCACTGCTCGTAATCCTTGTAGCCGGCTCCGTACCGCGTCCCGCAGCGCACCATGTCGCAAAACAGCCAAAGGCGGGAGCGACCGGTCTTGCGGTGGATCCGCCCGACCGCACGCAGCATGGCCCTGTGATCCATCTCCCATATACGCCGTATCAGATAGCCGATCCGCTTCATCCGCCGCTCCCTCTTTCCGTCTCCGTTTGCCGTTCTGCGGCTTATTATACTACGGATGGAATTTTTTATCAAGAAATACTTTCAAAAAGGGCGTTGATGTGGTATACTACATACGATTATCCTTTAAAGGAGGTGCCGTGCTTGGGTAAACGAATGAAGAAAAACGGATTCGTGGAGGGGGCCGTGGCCGCCTACGCCGCCATTATCGTCACCAAGCTGCTTGGGGCCCTGTACGGCATCCCGTTTTACGGCATCATCGGTGACACCGGCGGTGTCATCTACTCCTGTGCCTATAACGTCTATTCCCTGCTGCTCGATGTCTCCACCTCCGGCATCCCCGTGGCCATGAGCATTTTGATCAGCGAATACAGCGCCCGCGGACAGTATTACACCGAAAAACGGGCCTATCGCCTCGGCCTGCAGCTGATCGGCATACTCTCGCTGCTGGCCTTCGCCGTGCTGCAGCTGTTCGCCCCTCAGATCGAGCGCTTCTTCCTGGCGGACATGACGGAGGGCGTGGCCGTGGGCGACATCGAAACCGCCATCCGCGTCATGGCCTTCTGCCTGCTTATCGTCCCCTTCCTGAGCCTGCGCCGCGGCTATCTTCAGGGACATAAATTCATCGCCGTGGCCTCCCGGAGTCAGGTCATCGAGCAGGCGGTGCGCATCGCCGTTGTGCTGGTCGGCTCCTACGTTGCCATCCGCGTCCTGCAGCTCGGCACCGTCACGGGCGTCTGCTTTGCGCTGAGCGGGGCCGCCGTCGGCGCCGCGGCCGCGCTCCTGTACCTGCAGGTCAAGAGCCGCCGGAGCGCCGCCCTGTTCCATACCGGAGAATGCACCGAGGCCCACGCCGCCCCCCGCAGTGTGATTCTGCGCCGCATCTTCGCCTGCTGTCTGACCATCGTGATCGTCTCCATGGCCAACAGCATTTATAACCTGGTGGACATGAAAATGCTGCTGCTCGGGCTGCACCGCATCGGCTTTACCGACGAAGCCACCCAGACCATTGCCTCCGTCGCGTCCACCTGGATTCCGAAAATCAGCATGATTCTCGTCGCGCTGCCGCTCGGGCTGACCAGCTCCATCGCCCCGCATATGGCGGAGAGCTACGCGGCCGGCGACCGCAAGGGGGTCAACCGCAAATTCAATCAGGCCCTCGGCACCCTCTTTCTGCTGCTGCTGCCGCTGTCCGTCGGCATGATTCTCTTTGCCGAGCCGATCTACCGCGTGTTCTACGGCTCCAGTCCCTACGGTGCCTCCATCCTGCAGTTTTCCGCCGTCATCAACGTGATCGGCTCCGTCGGCACCGTGGCCTCCATGACGCTGCAGAGCGTCAACCGCGGCAAGGCCGTCTGTTTCTATACCGTCATCGGACTGGCTGCCAACGCCGCATTGGACCTTCCGTTCATTTACCTGTTCCAATGGCTCGGCTGGCCGGCTTACCTCGGCGCCTCGTTCTCCAGTGTGCTCGGACAGGCCCTGACCGCCTGGCTGCTGCTCCGCTTCATGAAGCGGCAGCTCCGGTTTACCTTCCGCCCCGCGGTGCGCACCTTCCTGCGCTCCTTCCTGCCGACGCTCGCCATGCTGGCGGTCGTCTGGCCGCTGCACGCGGTGTGGCCGCCCGTCGAAACGCGCGGCCTCGCCCTGGTGGCACAGCTGGCGGTCGATGTCCTGTGCGGAGCCGCGGTCTACTTGCCGCTCGCCTATAAGACCGGGGCCGTCCGCGACGTGTTCGGCAGCGACGCGCTGCAAAAGCTGCGGCACCGGCTCACCGGACGCTGACCGGAAGCCCTTCAATTACGGTGACGGCCGTCTGCCGTCAGGAGGCATCTGTCATGAAAAAACTGCGATTCTGGCTTGCCCTGTGGGCGGGGAAATTCTTCCTGTGGCTGTTCCGGAAAACCGGAAACGAACGCGACGACCGCCCGGGCATGGCCTCCATGCGGCTGTGCGGCGACTTCCTGCGCTACGTCAAAAAGCCGCCGCTCACCATCGTTGTCACCGGCACCAACGGCAAAACCTCCATCTCCAGTATGGTCACCGACCTGCTGCGGATGCAGGGAAAGACCGTCGCCTATAACGACTGGGGTGCCAACCACCATGCCGGCGAGGCGCGCTGCCTGCTGGACGCCGTCAGCATCTTCAACCGCCCGACCAAGGATGCGGCCGTAGTCGAGATGGACGAGCTGATCTCCTCGACCGACCTGCCGCAAATTCGCCCGCAATATCTGATCGTCAACAATCTGGCGCGCGACTCCATGCTGCGCAACGCTCACCCCGCCTTTATTCTCGAGCATGTACGGCAGGCGGCGGACGGCTCGCCGGACACCACCGTTATCCTCAACGCCGACGACCCGCTGAGCTGCTTTATGGGAGAGCACAACCGCCGCTTCTATTTCGGCGTGTGCGACCAGCATATGCCGGAATACCCCACCCGCGTGGACGACTTCCCCGTCTGCCCGCGCTGCGGGGCCAAGCCGGTCTATCGCTACCGCAATTACCGCCACATCGGGGATTTTGTCTGCCCGGACTGCGGCCTGTGCTCGCCGCAGCGCGACTATTTCGTGACCGGGGTCGATCATGAGCACCGTACCCTGACCCTGCGCCACCCGGACGGCACGCTCCATACCTATCCGCTCATCTCCTCCTCGCTGCATAATCTCTATAACCTGACGGCGCTCATCACGCTGTTCTGCGTCATGGGAACCGACCCCGCCGCGCTGGCCGCACAGCTTGCATCCGTGCAGCTTCCCGCCTCGCGGGAGACGCGGGAGACGGTCGCCGGCATCGAGCTGATTACCCACGGCTGCAAGGCGCAGAACGCCACCGCCGCCTCCACGGTATTTGAAGCCGTAACGCAGGACCCCGCCCCGAAGGACGTGGTGCTGCTGCTCGACGAGGTGTTTGCCAATCCCAAGAAATCCGAGACGGTGGCCTGGCTGTGGGACACGGATTTTGAATACCTGAACACTCCCTCCGTTCGCAAAATCATCGTCGGCGGCGAGCGCTGGCTCGACCACCGCCTGCGGCTGCTGATGGCCGGCATTCCGGAGGATCGCTTTGTCTGCATGCGGGATATCGACGAGACCCCGGCCCACGTGGACACGGAGGGAATCGAAAAAATCTACATTCTGCACGATGTCACATTGATCACCCGCAGCCGCCGCGTGCGCGATGCCATCCGCGAGCGGCTGGAGCGGGAAAAGGGGGCCTCGGTATGATTTGTGAAGTGCTGTTTCCCGAGTTCTGCAATCTCTACGGCGACTCCGCCAATATGCGCTATCTGGAGGCCTGCGCCCCCTCACTCACCTTTGTGTATACCCACAACCGCGAGACTCCGCGCTTCGCCTCCGAGCCCGTCTCCATGCTCTACTTAGGCTCCATGCCGGAGAGCAGGCAGGAGGTTGCCGTCGAGCGCCTGCGGCCGTATACGGAGCAGCTGCGGCGCGCCATAGAGGCCGGCACCGTCGTGCTCGCCACCGGCAACGCCTGCGAGCTGTTCGGACAGTATATCGCGGAGAGCGACCGCCGCATCCCGATGCTCGGGCTGTATAATTTCCATGCCGAGCGCGACCGCGGTGCCCGCCACAACTCCATGTTCATCGGCCGCTTTGAGGCGGACGGCACCCCCATGGATATCGTCGGCAACCGCTCGCAGTTTTCCACGCTGCACGGCCCCTTCCCCGCACCGTTTGTGCAGGTGGTCGGCGGCTTTGGCAACGCCCCCGGCGATACCTCCGAGGGCTACCGCGACCGAAACCTATTCGGAACCTACCTGCTCGGCCCGTTTCTCATCCTCAACCCGCCCTTTACGAAATACCTGCTGCGCACACTCGGCCTGCCGGATACGCTGGCCTACGAGGAGGAGGCAATGGCCGCCTACCGCTTCCGCGCGGAGCACCTCAAGCAGGAGGGCGTCCCCTATCTCATGGGCGAGCACGGATAACCCGCCGCCCGTTTCCCTTTTCCGGGCAGGCACCGCTTTTATATCCCGCGCCTTTTTTGACAGTCTGAAGCGCCCGCCACACCGTAAATCCGGATGTGGCGGGCGTTTCCTCTTGCGGCCGATCCCCCGTCGGCACCTCCCGGCCGCGAAGCCGCCCTCTCCGTCATATTTTCCGCCAAACGGCATAGGATAAAAGCACCGGGCCGCACAGACAAACCGGGCGGGAAGCCGCGCCGTTTCCGAAACGGCCGTCCCCGATGCTTTGTCCGGGCCCGCACCTCACCGGAAAGGCGGAACACGATGATCCTCACATTTACCAAAATGCATTCCTGCGGCAACGACTACCTCTACTTCGACGTGCGCCGTGCCCCCGTCCCCGCGCCGGAATCTCTGGCCCGTGCCCTGTGCCCGCGCCGCTTCGCGGTCGGCGCAGACGGCATCGTCCTCATCGGGGCCTCGGATACGGCGGACGCCTCCATGCGCATCTTCAACGCCGACGGCAGCGAAGCCTCCATGTGCGGCAATGCCGTGCGCTGCGTCGGTGCCTATCTGGCCGCACACGGCGCCGAGGGTGCCGATACCCTGACGGTCATGACCGCCGCCGGCCCGCGGCGGCTGCAGCTGCACCGCAGCGGCAACGCCGTCACCCGGGTCACCGCGGACATGGGTCGGGCCGAATTTGCCCCTGACCGGATTCCCGTCCGCTCCGACGACGGAACCCTGCCGCTCTCCTATGGCGGCCGGATATGGATGGCCACCTGCGTCTCCGTCGGCAACCCCCACGCCGTCCTGTTCACCGAGCAGCCGGAGACGCTGCCGCTGCCCGCCCTCGGACAGCAGCTCGGCAGCGACCCGCGCTTTCCCTGCGGCGTCAACCTCGAATTCGTCCGCATCCTCGACCGCAACCGCCTGCAGATGCGGGTCTGGGAACGCGGCAGCGGCGAAACCTCCGCCTGCGGCACCGGTGCCTGCGCCGCCGCCGCGGTTGTGGT
>URYX01000087.1 GCA_900552225.1 uncultured Oscillospiraceae bacterium
CTGCGTCAGATACCCGAGCTGCGGATGGAACGCGAAGTGCAGCCTGCGGTCCAGCCGTGTGTCCAAAGCATCCGCCTTGGCATAGGCCCCCTCCAGATCGAATCCGGCGCACATGGCCTGAAGGCGGAGATGATCCTCCTCGTTCACCATCAGACTGACGCTTTCATCCTTACTGAGAAAGACACAGGCGCCCTCGCCGCTTTCGGCAAATTCCGGGCTGATCAGATGATGCTCGGCCAGCGCCACGGCATCGCGGCGCCGCATGGTATGCACGTACAGGCAGTCCAGATTTTCTCCCTGCACCGCCTCCCGCACCAGCTGCACGACCTCCTGCTTTTGAGCCTCGGCCATACGCCAAGGGAACGGATACTGCGGTAAATTCCGCGCCAGCCGCACCCGCGTGCTGAGAACGACATCCCCCTCGGGGCCGCTCTGACGGTACCAACGTGCTTCACTCATGCCTGCTCACCTCCGTTTCCGTCCTGCTGCCCGTTCTCCGCTTGCTCCAGCGCCCGGATACGGTCACGCAGCGACGCACATTCCTCATACTTCTGTTCCTGGATACAGCGGCTCAGCTCCTCCTTCAGGCGGCTGAGCTCCTGTTCCTTTTCCTGCTCCCTCCGTGCGGACGCATCCGCCGCCTGCGGCAGCTTGCCGCAATGCTCCACCTTGCCGTGGATTCTCTGAATCGACGGCAGCAGACGGTCGTAGAAGGTGGTGTAGCATTCCGCACACCCTACCTTCCCCGAATCCGCAATCTCGCGGAAGGTACTTCCGCAGTGCTCACAGCGGACGGTATCGGCCAGTGTGTGTGCCACCGGCTCGGCAAAAAAGCTGCCCCAGAAATCTCCGAAGTCAAAGCCCATCTTGCCGAACATCCCCGTAATTCCCTGCTTCCGCGCACAGTCCGCACACAGATGGTATTCCGTGGTTTCCCCGTCGATCGTGCGGCGCACATGGGTGGTTGCGATATTTTTCTTGCATTGTTGACACAACATACTGTCTCACTCCTTTTATAAACTCAGTGCCGTCAGGAGCTGCTTCATCATGGCAGCTCTCAGCGTGTCCCGAAATTCCGGCGGCACATTTTGGTAGCTCTTGTCGGAAAGCGCCACCGCCATCAGATGGGCCGCCTGCGTCCCGATCAGGCCGCGATCCAGCAGATTCTGTAAAATCCGCCGGGCTGTCTCCTGCTCGAGCGTGTCGTCCATCGCCGCCACTAACTTCATCAGCGGCGAAACCTGATTGCCGGCCGGCACACGGTATACGCGAATGTACCCTCCGCCTCCGCGGCGGCTCTCCACGAGATACCCGTGCTCCGGCGTAAACCGCGAGGTCAGCACGTAGTTGATCTGACTCGGCACACACCCCAGCTCCTCCGCCAGCACATTGCGCTGTAACTCCGCACAGCCGTTCTCGGCTTCGTTCAGCCTATCCTGAATATAGGCGGTAATTACATCACTTATGCGCATCCCGTATCATCACCTTTCCGTTTGTTTGGCTTCAGTATACCTCAAAGGTCAGAGAAAGTCAAAGTCAAATAAAGTCTATTTTTTGTCATCTCAGCACTCCGGTGCCTCACAATCTCTTATTTTCTCCTTTTTTCTCACGTTTTCTTGAATTTTCAGGTTTGACCTACTTTGACCTTTAAGCTCAAAACGACCGCCTGCTCCCGGTCGTTCCGGAAACAGGCGGTCTCGGATTCTCTTACGGCCGCGGCGGATCCCGCCTCACGCCTCAAGCGCCACATACGGCGCATACGCATAGCCGATGACGCCGTTAGCATTCACCACATACCAGTCCTCCCAGCGGCCGTTGACAATCAGCTCACCGCCGTAGGGCACCTCGGTCAGCACCTCCGCAAAAAGGCTCGGACGGCTGCGGATGTTGAGCGCTCCCTGCGCCGTCACCCGTCCGCGGCGCGGCGGCGTCGCCTCCACAAACGGAACCCCGAAGTATTCCGCCACCGACTGTGACAGGTTGCGGGCGATGGCGTTGATATTGTCCCGGATCCAGGTGGCATCCTCCACGTTATCGTGATAGGCGATCTCAATCAGCACGGCGGGAGCCCGCGTGCGCACCACCTCCACCAGCTGCGAGGTGGCCACCGTCCTCACCTTAGCCGGATCGGGATAGATATTTTTGAAGTTCTCCGCAATGATCTCGGCGGCGCGGCGCCCCTCCGTGCTTCCGGTGTAATAGTACACGTCCGTCCCCTGCAGCCTTCCGGCCAGCGATGCGGGCGCTGCATTGGAATGCAGTGCCAAATGCAGGCCGTAATTTCCGGCATTGGACTGCCGGATGGCGGCCCCGACCGTCTGGTCGGGGTCGTTCCGTGTAAACCGGATTCCGGACGATACCAGATAGGGCTCCATCGCGTCGGCCACCAGATTCATATAATACTCCTCAGAGCCGCCGATCACATACGGATTATATTCCTGAACACTGGGACTCAGATACAGCTCCGGCATAGGCCCTCCTCAGCGGCAGCCGCAGCCGCAGCCCCCGTCCTTTCCCTGCTTGGGCGGGAAGAATTCGTCCACCGGGAAATTCATCTTGCGGAAGGCATCGCACGGGTTGTCGCCGGTCGGCGTGCATTCCTTTGTCGGCATGCAGAAGTCATAGACCGGCACCAGCATCTGCACGCTGCGCACCAGCTGCACAATGCTGAAAATGCCGATACTGACCAGCAGCGCCTTGCCGTCCTTGCTGCCCTCGCAGAAGGGGCCGCCGAAGCGCGTGCTCAGGCTCTGCGGAATCAGGCTGCAGCTGCAGACCGAGCAGCAGCGGCACTCGCACAGATCGGCCAGCTGCGAATGCAGCACGACCGGCTCCGCCACCTGCACACAGCAGCGCGGCAGGGTCTGACGAGGCATTTCCTGCTGATCCATCTGATCGGGCGCGAATTCGCTGCTGAACACCTTGACGCTGCCCTCTCCGCCGAACAGAATGACCTTCTTCTGGAACATGGCCACACCGGACACCGTGCAGGACGGCTGCGAACGGCAGGAGCAGAGCTCGGCCGTGACCTCCAGGAAGAAGGTCAGGTCACAGGAGTAATAGCCGTGGTTAAAGGGAAGTGCTTCAACGTCTATGCAGGTGGTAAGTACCTCTGCTTTCCGAATTCTTGCCGACTGTGCACAGTCGAGCATCTGCTGATCCCGTTCCGTGAAATAGACCCGCAGATCCTCCGCACAGTCCTTGTCGGCACAGCTGTCATACACACGTCCCGCGTCAATACAGACCGCATCCTGGCAGATGCCGTCCTGCAGCCGCTTGGTATCGGACATAAGAAATCCCCCTATACAGTGATATGAAAAACCGCTCACGATGGCAGGCAACGGAGCCGGACTTCACTACCATTGTATGAAATTCCGCCGATTTGGTGTATCTCCGTCCCAAAACAGATCCGGAGACGCAGAAAGCCCTCGGATTACCAAAGCAATCCGAGGACTTCAGACTGTCAAAAAAGGCCGCAGGCCGCAAAAGCCGCATAAACTAAAAAAGAAACCATAAACTATCGATTCCTAATCCGTTATTTTTCCTTGAGCTTGGCATAATTGGCCATCAGCTTTTTGACGCCGGCCGTGCCGAACTGAATGGTCAGCAGACTGTCGTTGCCCATGGGGGTCACCGCCGTAACGGTTCCCTCCCCGAAGGTGCGATGCGTCACGGTGTCGCCCACCTTCCAGTCCACCGCCGGCGCGGTCTCCCGCGTCCCGGCGTCGGAAGCAGTTCCGTTCTGCCGCTGCAGGAAGGTGTTGCCGGGAGCTGCCGCACGGGACGACGGACGGGACGCGGTAATCGGCACGCGCTTCGCCGTATCCGATGCCGCCGTCTCTCCCCGGTACGCCGTCTTGGCGGCGTAGCCCCCGGAGCGTGTCCCGAAGCCTCCGCCCATAGAAAAGCCGGACAGGCCGCGGGTCTTATCCTTCACCTCCAGCAGCTCGGACGGAATATCCTCCAGGAAACGGGAGGTGCGGTTGTGCTGCGTCTGTCCGTACAGCATCCGGCTGTGCGTGCGCAGCAGGTACAGCTTCTCCCGCGCGCGGGTCAGAGCCACATAGCACAGGCGGCGCTCCTCCTCCACCTGCTCCGGCTCATACCACGTCTGCATGCCCGGGAAAACGCCCTCCTCCATGCCGGGCAGGAACACCACCGGAAATTCCAGACCCTTGGCGGCATGCATGGTCATCAGCACCACGGCATCGGCTCCGGCATCGTAGTTGTCGGCGTCGGTCATCAGCGCCGCCTCCTCCAGGAAGCCGGAGAGCCGCGCCTCCTCGCCGTTGTCCTCTATAAACCGCTCCAGTGACGAGGCAAGCTCCTTCAGATTCTCCACACGCTCGCTCTCGGCCTCTCCGGCCGCCGCCCACATGGCCAGATAACCGCTTTTATCCAGCAGCTCCGCGTACAGCTCCTGCAGCGTGAGGCTTCCCTCCGCATAATCGCCGCGCAGGCTGTCCATCATATCCGTAAAGGCCTTGAGCTTTCCGGCGGAACGTGCCAGCGCCGGGTAATCCTCCGCATGCGCCAGCACCTCATAGAGGCTGATACCGAGTCCCTCGGCGATCTGCTGCGCGTTTTCCATCGTGGTATCCCCGATACCGCGCTTGGGCTCATTGATGATGCGCCGCAGGCTGATGCCGTCCGCGGGGTTCTGAATCACCCGCAGGTACGCCATCGCATCGCGCACCTCCTTGGTATCAAAGAAGCGGTGGCCGCCGATGATCCGGTACGGCACACCCGATTTGATGAGCGCGCGTTCGAGCGCGTTGGACTGCGCATTCATGCGGTACAAAATGACAAAATCGCGCAGATGGCGGCCCGTCGCCACCTGGTCGAGGATCGTATCCGCAATGAACCGCGCCTCGTCGTCCTCGTTCTCGGTCACAACCTCCTGCAGCTTGTCCCCCTGCGGATTTTCCGTCCACAGGGTCTTGCCCTTCCGGTTTTGGTTATGCGCAATCACCTCGTTGGCCGCCTGCAGAATGCGGCCGGTGGAGCGGTAATTCTGCTCCAGGCGAATCACGCGGCAGCGGGAAAACTCATCCTCAAACCGGAGGATATTTTCAATGGTGGCCCCGCGGAACTTGTAGATACTCTGATCGTCGTCACCGACCACGCAGAGGTTTCCGCTCTTTTCCGCCAGCAGCCGCACCAGGCGGTACTGCGCATGGTTGGTATCCTGATACTCATCCACCATGACATAGCGAAACCGCTTTTGGTATTTCTCCAACACCTCGGGACAGGTCTCCAGCAGGCGCACCGTCTGGCTCAGCAGATCGTCAAAATCCATGGCATCCGCCTCGAGCAGCCGCCTTTGATACAGGGCATAGGCCTCCGCCACCCGCTTGAGCTTGAAATCGGAGCCCGCCTGTGCGGCGAGCTCCTGCGGCGAGCACAGGCTGTCCTTGGCGCGGCTGATAGCCGCCAGCACCGCCTTATGCGGCAGCACCTTTTCTTCGATATTGAGCGAACGCAGGCACTCCTTCATCAGGCGGCGGCTGTCGTCAGTATCGTAAATTGTAAAGTGCGAGGAATAGCCGAGCCTTTCCCCGTCGCGCCGCAGGATACGGGCACAGAACGAGTGGAAGGTGCCGGCCGTGACCTCCTCGCCCTCCTCACCGAGTGTTGCCTTTAAGCGGTCCTTGAGCTCTCCCGCCGCCTTGTTGGTAAAGGTAATGGCCAGAATTTTCCAGGAGGGACAGGGCTCCGCGGCCAACAGCGCCAAAGCACGCTCATCCATACCCGCGCGTCCGGCCGCCAGCTCCCGCAGCAATGCCGCATCCTCCTCACTACCTGCCGGGGTATCCGTGCTGTAGCCCCGGCCGAAGCGCACCATATTCACGATGCGCTGAATCAGCACCGTCGTTTTTCCGCTTCCGGCTCCCGCCAGAATCAGAAGCGGCCCCTCCGTACAGAAAACCGCCTCGCGCTGTCTGTCGTTCATACGCGCAAACGCGCGGCTCATCGCCGCGCGCCGCAACCCGTTCCATTCCGTTTCTGTCATAGCTCCTCCGTTCTAAGAGTGATGTCTGAAACATGATTTTTTCGTATATATTTCAGACACCACATCTATAGTTATATCATAATTTTCGTCTTATTTATCTTCGAACTGAGTCATATCAACTTCCGGAAGCTGGCTTCTCTCAAGTCCAAGAGCTACCCAGTCTTTTTCTTCCTGATTCAGCGGAAGAACCGGTTTTCTCATAAGTGCTGAAGAGAAGATTCCTCTCTGTTTCAGAGCTTCTTTCAATCTTGCATGTGCTTCACCTGATGGCTGTCCGCCTCCATAAATTGCCTGGGAAATGTGGTAGATACGATCTGACCAATCCTGAGCTTCTTTTAATGTATGTTTGTCTGGGTTCGCAAATACTTCTCTTGCCGGGCAGATGATCTCCGGTACGCATCCTGCGAATCCAATCAGAGCTCCGTCCATTCCCGGGAACCAGCTTACGCACAGTGTCTCGTCATGACATGTGATAAGAGAGATGTCCGGGCACTCCTGACGAAGAAGACGTACGTCATGCTCGTAGATAGATGTAACTCGTGTTCCCATCTTGATACATTTAACATGATCGATCTCTTTGCACATTTTGATCAGTGTCTCTACCGGGTAGAAAGCTTTGCTTGTTGCCGGATACAGGTGGATGATGATGTCGATGTCAGCTCCCTCTGCAACATCTTTTACATACTCGAACGGTGCATCCGGGTTCATACCGAATCTCAGCCACATATGTGGTGGCATAAGAAGAATTCCGTCAGCTCCTGCTTCTTTCGCTTCTTTTGCCATCTCGATAGACTCTGCTGTGTTCTCGCAGTTAACACCGGAGATGATTGTCATAACGTCTCCACACTCTTCTGCACAGATCTCTACAACACGTTTTCTCTCTGCTCTTGTAAGCCCTGTAATCTCTCCTGTATGTCCGTTACATACAAGTCCGTCCATTCCTTTTCCGTAGAATGTTTTGATCCATCTTAAGTATGCTCTGAATTCTGGTTCGTTGATAGAATAATCGTCATTAAGCGGTACAGATACTGCTGGGAAAATTGTCTTGAATGTTTTTACTTTTGCCATTTTTATTGTCTCCTTTTTCTTCCGAATTTCATTATTATCAATTTCCAGAACTTTGCGCATTGTTCATTTTTCATATTACAAACGTTTGTTGTTTGCTATGATTAGGTTATATCACACAAAAAAGAGA
>URYX01000088.1 GCA_900552225.1 uncultured Oscillospiraceae bacterium
CTTCAGCTCATAGCCGATGTCCAGCATGGATTCGCCGGAGGAGATGATGTCGTCGGCAATAAACACGTCCTTGCCCTCGACGGAGTTGCCGAGGTATTCGTGCGCCACGATGGGGTTGCGTCCGTTGACGATGGTCGAGAAGTCGCGGCGCTTGTAGAACATGCCGAGATCCACGCCCATGACGGAGGCGTAGTATACGTTGCGGCTCATGGCGCCCTCGTCAGGGCTGATGATCATCAGATGATCGCGGTCGGGATGAATGTCGGGAATGCTGGAGAACAGCTTCTTGAGCACCTGATAGGACGGCATCAGATTGTCAAAGCCCATCAGCGGGATGGCGTTCTGGACACGGGGGTCGTGGGCATCAAAGGTGACGATATTGGAGACGCCCATGCTCTGCAGCTCCTGCAGAGCGGCCGCGCAGTCGAGTGACTCGCGGTAGTTGCGGCGATGCTGACGTCCGCCGTAGAGGATCGGCATGACCACGTTGATCCGGTGCGCCTTGCCGCTGGCCGCCTGGATGATACGCTTGAGATCCTGAAAATGGTCGTCGGGAGACATCATGTTTTCCTTGCCGAACATGGTGTAGGTGCAGTTGTAGTTGCCTACGTCCACCACGATGAACAGGTCCACGCCGCGCACGCTTTCACGCAGCATACCCTTGCCGTCGCCCGAAGAAAAGCGCGGGCAGCTCGACTCGATCAGAAAATCCTCCGTATCCATACCGCCGTTCTGTGCCCAGCGTACCAGATAACTGTTGATTTCCCTGCCGAGATCCTGAGCCCCGCGCATGGCTACGATCTTCAGCGGTGCGACGCATCGCTCACGATCCTGAAAAATGGTCTCTGCCGTAAATTTTGTCGCCATTTCACATTCCCGTCCTTTATTTCAATTTCGCAGGCTCCGACCGGACAACGCCCTTCCGGTCAGACCAATCCATTTTATGAATTTCAGTATACCATATTTTGAACGCGGTGTAAACGCCCAACGTCGAAAAAACGCGGCAAAAATACGCAGGAAATTTTCGCATATTTCTGCGGCTTTTTTGTGAGGTGCGCTGAAAAGCTTTTCCATGCCGGGAGAGTGGACCGGGCGGGAACTGACGGTTGCACGGAGCCGCAGGACATGGTATAATGGACACAGAGTCGGAGGAGACAGGGGGCGGCTTCCTGTCTGCGGTCCGGCGGAACGTGCCGTGAGGGGAAGGGTGCAGGCGGTACGGGAAAACGGAGGACGGACGATGTACGATACCGTGATTTTGGAAAACAACCCCCTGCATGCCGCCGCTTTGGCGGAAATCCTGGACGGTTACCACCGCAGAGAGCGGCTGGTGCCTGAGCGGATGACCGGCTCCGGACAGCTGGAAAAGCGGCTGGCGGAGGGGAGGCGGCCCTCAGTCCTGCTGACGGACATCGTGCTCGGTGAGGGAGAGGAAACCGGTGTGGAGCTGGTTCGCCGTCTGTTTCCGGCCGGCTGTGGTACACAGGTCATCTACCTGACCGGGTATGAGGAGTTTTCCGGTCAGGTGTGGGATACGGCGCATATCTGCTTTCTGACGAAGCCGATCCGCGCGGCCGAGCTGTATGCCGCCTTAGACCGCGCACTGGCGCAGCTGGAGGCTGCCGAGGCACAAAGGCTGATTCTGCGGGTTGGCGGTGCTCTGCTGCGGGTGGATCCCGGGACGGTGCTCTACGCGGAGAGTGACCGGCGCAAGCTACGGGTTTACACCGATGACGGCGTGTATGAGACGTATCTTACGATGGACCGTCTGGAGACGATGCTGCCGCGCCGCTTTCTTCGCTGTCACAAGAGCTTCCTGGTCAATCCGGAGCGGGTCGGCACGCTGGCGGAGGACTGCTTTATTCTGACCGACGGAAGCCGCGTCCCGATCAGCCGGGCCAAGAGCCGGGAGGTCCGCAAGGCCTTTCTGGCGTGGCTGACGCGCGATTTCGGAGGGGCGGTGCGGCGGTGAATTCCTCTCTTTGGAGCGTGCTGTGCAATATTCCCTATTCTCTGATTGCCTGCTGGACGATGTCCAAGCTGGTGACGCTGCGCCGACTGCCGCTGTTTTACATCTTCTGGTTTACCGGGTCCTCGCTGCTCTGCCTGTTGTCTCCGGAGAATCCGGCGCTGACCTGGATACGTCCGGTGGGGGCTTCGGTTTTCTGGATGCTTTTGGTGCTGCTGTTTGCCGACGGGAGACGCCTGCGGGCGGCGTTCGGGGCCAGCCTGATTTCCGTGCTGTCCGTCGCGGGAGAGGCTATCGGCGCGGTGGCAGCCATGGTGCTGTTCGGGGAATATGTGAGTGCGGAGCTGATCCGGCAGAGGCCGCTGACCATGCTGGCGCTGCAGGTGATGTTCTGGATGGCGCTGTCGGTGCTCTGCCTACTGCTTCTGCTGCTGTGGGACCGGACGGTGCTGTGCTCGGACGATGCCCATCTCTGGCGGTTTGTGCTCATCCCCGCCAGTCAGGATATGCTGATCGGGCTGACGGCGGGTTATGCCATGGTGTTTCGTGTGGAGCCGTGGGTTTATCTGCTGCTCGGGGTGCTGCTGCTCGGCTCTGCGGTGTCCGATGTGCTGATGTTCCGGGCAATTCGCCAGTTTACGGCAGAGCAGCTGTCACGGCAGCGCGCGGCGCTTCTGGAGGAGCAGCTTGCAGAGCAGCTGCGTCATTATGACTGCGAGGTGGAGCGCATAGAAAGTGCCGCACGCCTGCGGCATGATCTGCGCAACCAGCTGCAGACGGTGCGCATTCTGGCGGGCCGGGGCGAGTATGACCGGGCGGAGGAGCAGCTGCGTCAGCTGAACCGGGCGCTGGAGGGAGAGGAGGCGGTACGGTGAAGCTGCCTTTGTATGCCCTTCTGTTTCCCGCCTCGCAGGCGGCATTGCTGGGGGTGCTTCTGACACTGCTGGCGGAGCACGGCATGACCGCCGGTATGTGGATACTGATGATTCTGCTGTCGGTGCTGTGTGCGCTGTGCGATTGGCTGCTGTTCCGCACGCTGAAGCAGCTGACACTGCGGCGGCTGACCGAAGCACGGGAGCAGGCTCTGGCCGAGTCGGTGACTATGCAGGAGCAGCGTGCCGCGGCTTTGGAAAAGGAGGCCGCGGAGGCCGAGGCTGTGCGGGTGCAGATACGGGCGCATCTGGACAAGGCGGAGGAGCTGCTGCGCCAACGGCAGACGGAGGCTCTGCGTGACTGTGTGGAGGAGGCCAGGCAGGCCGCCTGCCGCCGGACGGCCCGCCGCTGTGAGCATCCGGTGGCGGATGCGGTGCTGGGGGAAAAGCTGTCGGCCTGTGAGCGGGCGGGAGTGGCCGTTCACTGCACCGCCGCCATTCCCCGGGACCTGACGCTGGGCAGCGCGGAGCTGTGTGCCGTGCTGTCCAATCTGCTGGACAATGCGGCGGCAGCCTGTGCAAAGTGCCCGCCGGAGCGGCGCTTTTTACGGGTGGAGGCCCGCGTGGCCGGAGGCTATCTGACCCTGCGCGTGGTCAACTCCGCGCCGTCGGCTCCGGTGCGGCGGCCGCGCGCCGCGTACCTGGCGGAGCACGGATGGGGGCTGTCCATTGTGGAGACACTGGCCGGGCGCAGCGGCGGCCGTATGGTGACGGAGCCGGGCGACGGGAAGTTTGCCGTGACGGTCTGGCTGAGGGCGGAGGTGCAGACGGCCGGAAACGGATTGTGACAAAAAAACGCCTGTTTATTACATTTCTCTTTTGATTGCGGAAAATAGTCTTTATACTGTATTCTGTCCCGAAAGAGAGAATGCGGAGCATAGCGGGAAGGGCCGTACGGCCCTTCCCGCTATGCTCAGACTGTCAAAAAGGCCGCAGGCCGCAAAAGCAATATGAGCTTAAGGAAAAAAACGGCAAAATGGCGTTTTTCTTGTTGGTTTATCCAAATGCTGTTGGTCCATGGGACCAACGCTTTTGCTTTCTGCGTCGTGCGCCTCTTACCGTATACACATACGTTTACAGAGGTGCACTCCTTGCCCATGCAGCCCTTCAGACAGCCTACGAGCGTGTCAAAGTATAGTTTTTGATACGCTCAGCGGGAAGGGCCTTACGGCCTTTCCCACTATACTTTGGAGGAATTTTCCAAGAAGAAGGGACAGGAGGAATCGTAATGAGAAAGATGGCGCTGTTGGGGCTGCTTCTGCTGACGGTGTTTCTGGCCGCCTGCGGAGCGTCCAGACCGAAGGACGAGCGGCTGATGCAGGATTTCGGCTCGTCGGTTACCGTCAACGGGAGAGAAATGGCGGTGCGGAAGCTCACGGTGGAGGAGCAGACGGAGGATGAGGATACCCGTATTCTGGCGGTGACGGTGGAGGCCGGAGATGCCGAGGTGACCTACCGGGGCGGCTATACCATGTCCTATGTGCAGGATAAGGACGGATGGCTTTGCACGGGGGTGCGCACCGATTTCGGGAGAGAATACAAAATCATTCCACTGACGGGGGCTGACCGGGAAACGGCGCTTGACCGGGCCGGAGAGGGCAGCACCATCGTGGAAAGCAGCGAGGATCTGGAAAACGGGGTGTGTACCTTCCGGTACAGCAAGACGAAAAAGGCCGCCTACTGCACCCTGACGACGACCGGAACGCTGCGGTATACATACCGTCCCAAGCGCTTTGCGTGGGGCTTTGATGAGGAGACGGATGTCAGCACGCAGGGAGAATGGGATATTGCGGGCAAATGGGTGTCAGTCTCGCAGGAGGGGTATCTCACCAGCGGCTGGAGCCGGCCCATTACGGTGGAAATTACCGAGGTCCGGGCGGACAGCGTCCATCTGATTGCCACGTATCAGGGAAAGGGCGGCGTGATCTTTGAGGGGGAGGTGCCCCTGGATCCGGCGGCCGGAGTGGACGTGCAGATTGCGCATCCGGACAGCGGCTGGGACGATTTCGGGTTTATCATCACGCCGGACGGTGCGCAGGTGACCGGCACCGGGCTGCGCAAGGCGGAGAAGATGGTCAGGGCCTCCGAGGTGCAGACGCCGGACGCCGTGACTCCGGCGGATACGGAGTTTACCTACGATCTGGACCGGGCGGCAGGGACAGCAACGATCCGCTCCTATAAGGGGAAGGAACCCTACCTGCGGCTTCCGGATGCCATCGAGGGCTGCGCCGTGACGGTGATCGGAGACGGAGCATTTGAAAACAACCGGGCGCTGGTGCAGGTAATTTTACCGGAAACGGTGCGTGAGATCGGGAATGAGGCGTTCCGCGGCTGCAGCAGCCTTTCCGACCTGACGCTGCCGCAGGCGGTCAAGTCCATCGGCAGCCATGCGTTCGAGAACTGCTCCAAGCTGTATCTTCTGACGCTGCCGGAGGGGATGGAGACTCTCGCTCCCTATGCGTTTGCGGAGACGGCCTTTGACTACTTCGTGCTGCCGGACAGCATTACGGAGATTCCGGAGGGGCTGTTTAAAAATGCCAATCTTCGCGGGCTCCGCTTTTCCGACCGCCTGACTGCGATCGGCGGCAGCGCTTTTTCGGGGTGTGCACATCTGGCGGAGTTTACGGTTCCGGATACGGTGACCGCCATCGGAAATGCTGCCTTTGAGCGCTGTACCGGACTGAAAAGCGTGACCGTCGGCAAGGCGGTACGCTCCATCGGAGACAAGGCCTTTTACGTCTGCGACGAGCTGACGGAGCTGACGCTGCCGGACAGTGTGGCCGTAATCGGGCAGGAGGCGTTCTGCGGCTGCAAGAAGCTGGCCTCGCTGAAAATGCCGGCGGCGATGGAGAGCATTGGCTGGAAGGCATTTTACGGCTGCAGTGCCCTGACGGAGATGACCGTTCCGCAGGGAATTACGCTGCTGGAGGAATACACCTTTTACGGATGTGACAGCCTGAATGTGCTCCACCTGCCGCGCTCGCTGCGGACGGTGAAGGGACACGCCTTCAGCAGCTGCGAGCGGCTCACCACCGTGTATTACGCGGGCTCGGAGTCGGATTGGGCAGGTGTCAGCGTGGGGCAGTACGGCAACAATGCCCTGCGGGAAGCCAACATGAAGTGGAACGGCTGAGAGGGAGAGAGACGATGAAGTATACCGTGAGAGTTTTGACGTGGATATTGGCGGCCGTGCTGCTGCTCGGACTTTGCGCCTGCGGAGCGGAAACGGCGGGGAGCGGGGCCTCGGCCCCCGATGCGTCGGTGGTGGGTACGGATGGTTCGGAAGGCCGTACCACCGTTTCCCGGGAGGATGTATCCGGAGAAGGAGCATATACGTTTGATGCGTTTCGGCTGGCCCAGGCCCTCGGACTGGATACGGACAGCGGCGAGATCGGGGTGAACTGCCATGTGGCGGATTGGGACGGGGACGGCCATCCGGAATATCTGATCCTTGTCCATGATGCGGCGGTGTATCCGACGGACTATCCCATTGTACTGGATCTGGATGCGGGCTGCTGCGTGTCCTGGACAGGCTGGGCCGGCGACGAAAATGCGGTGTTCAGCTATGTGATGCATCAGCCCGATACGGGGGATTTCCTGGTGCACTACAAATATAACCGGATAAACGGCCTCGACGAATACTATATGGGCTGGAACGGCAGCTATTTTGATCAGGTGTTTTCCAAACGGGCGGCCGGCATCGGGGAAAAGGAGTTTTATCTGCACGGTGAAAAGCTGAAGGAGAGCGAGGCGCGCCGGTATGAGGAGGCGCTGGAGGTGGACGGCGGTTCGTGGAAGGTTGCGGGAGATCAGGCCCTGTACACGGAGATCGACGACACCCTGGAGGCGATTGCCCGGGCCGTCGGCGCTGTTCGGCCGGAGGCCACGAAAAACGCGGAGAAGAATGCGCACTTTGAGGTGACCAGCCTGTATTTCAACAAGGACCGTACCGTGGCGGAGATCTGCTGCGGGACGATTGCACCGTGGGAGGTGCGGCGCGGCGTGCAGTACTGGACGGATCCCTATTTGCTGTATTATGCGGATGCGCGCAGCGGGGAGTTCCTGGGCTCTTTTGCCCCGCCGGAGTTTGGCGAGGAGACGCCGGAGCTGGATCGCTTCCGGGAGGAGCACGGCTTCTGAGCGGTTTGTCCTGTCCGGAGCAGAAGAACGGAGCTTTTTGATCGGCGGCATGGCATTCCCCGTCCGTTTGGCGGGG
>URYX01000089.1 GCA_900552225.1 uncultured Oscillospiraceae bacterium
GGTAAAGAGGTTGTGCTGCAGGTTCTCCTTGTCCGCTTCCTCCTCGATGACGAGGGAATGACTGGCAAGTGTCGGAAAAAAGCCGGCGTTGTAGCCGTCATAGAGCTGATGGAACGGGTCGCCCGCTTTCGGGTAAAAGGTACGCGTGTTGCCCTGATAGGCGAATCCGGCGGAATCGTCCGCAATGGTGCGGTGGAACCGCCCGTCCTCTGTCAGATAGACGTAGGTGCGGGTTTCGCCGTTGACCGCGACGGTATAAGCGGCGTTGTTTTGCGGATTGTTTTCCGCCGCCTCCTGCAGGGCTGCCTGCCAGGCCGCGTCGCCCTCGCCGGTCAGCAGGACGAAGTGAATGCGGTAGGGCTGTGCCGTAAAGGAGCCCCAGTCCGCGAACACATTCATCTCGCGTGTTACCGGCATATCCAGTGGGGTATAGGCACTTTTTTCATCGTTTTTCATAAAGAACCATCCGCCGAAGATATAGGCCGTATCCGGCGGATTGTTCACCGTGTCCAGTACATTGCCGTGCGGTACCGCGTGGGTCTGCAGCAGACCGGAGGTGTCACCGGTCTTCAGATAGCTCTGCATGGCGTTGTAGCTTTTGAAAAAGCGGACGGTGTGTTTTTTCGGTACCCACTTGGCATAGAGCGCCACGGCTTCCGCCGGCATGGTCGTGCCGGGCGTATACTCGCTGCCCTCATAGCATTCGGGGCTGTAGTACCATCCGGCAAACTCATAGGCGTTTTTCTCCAGGGTGGAGGGCTCGTCGGGAATGCCGGGGAGAAGGTCATCCATGGCTTCCCGATAAGGCACGGAGGTGCTGACCAGTACACTGCTGTAGTTGTGCACCGTCAGCGCATAGCTCTGCCGGGTATAATAAAATCGTCCGGTAAAGGAGAGACGTCCGTCCTCCAGCGGGTCATTGACAATCTGTTCTCTCATGTCGGACTTTATGAGAAAGCCGGGGAGCGGAGGCTGAGTCTGATGGGTGATGCCGGGCCTGCCGTAGCTGTCCGTTTCCGCATTGTCGTCGTTGGCGTAGACGGTGTTGTACAGCCTGTAGACCGTGCCGTTGTAGGTGCGGTAGACAGTGTCGGGATCATCCGCCGTTTCTCCGGGCAGCAGCGGGACATACAGCTCATAAATCCACTGCCGCGGCACGCTCCACCGAATGTCGGCTCCGTTGTCAAAGAAGGCCAGAAAATTCAGCGTGGAGGCGTCGCCGTATTCCTCGATGTATTTGGTGCTGTACAGCAGAGTGTCATTCAGAACGGGATAGTAGCATTTGATGGTGGAATTGGAATTTTCCTCGTTGTACTGAATGTTGTATTCGCCGTTCCACCCGGCAAAATAGGCGAAATTTCCCCAACCCTCCTTGCCGTTTACCGTCAGATATTGGTCGGCCTGATTTTTGGTGTGGACTTCTGCCACCCGGACCCTGTCGAATGCTTCGCTCGGCCACAGCTCGGTCAGATCCGCGCCATAGGGCGCGGTAAATTCAAAATAGTAGAAGCGGTCGCCGTATTTTGTATAGCTGCCGTCCTCCGGGTAGGTTCCCCTGGTGTAGGAGGCATCCCCTGCTGCCTTCGGCTCGGGCAACTCCGCAACCTTGCCCCACTGATTCCAGGGAACGTTGTAAAGCAGACTCTCGATGTCGTAGCTGGACGGACGCGGGTGCTGATTGGTGTCGCGGTTCCCGAAGTGATAGGTGCTGCCGCCTACCACCTGATAAGAGATTTCCGTGCGGTTGTCATTCGGATCCTTGTTCCGGTTTTCTGCCGGGTTGTATTCCTTGGCGTAGTAGAAGCGCAGGGTATATTCCCGTCGGTCATAGCGGACATTGACGACGGTGGAGCCGTCGCCGTTGACCAGAATATCCCGGTCGGTGTTTTCCGCGTCATAGACAAAATGGCGGAAGTTCTGCGGATAGCAGCTGTCCGTATGCGGTGTATGGGAGCTGCCGCAAATGACAGTATCGGCCTTCAGATCGTCGGAACCGGATACCCGGGTGCCGGATTGGGCCGATTTTGTGACATGCCCGATATAATCATAGGTAACGTCGTCGGTCTCCCGGAGCCAGTATACAACGGTATAGGTAGTGTTGACTGTGCTCCACAGCGCGCGGTAGGTCTGATTCTCCGAGGGCACGGTGCCCGGGAGCGCCTGAGCGGAGTCGCTGTAGCCCGTGTCCGTCAGCCGCTCCCAGCCGTCAAAGACATAGCCGTGCCGCGTCGGCTCGTTGACGACAAACGGAGCCCCGTAGCGGGCATAAATCGGATCGACGCCGTATCCGCCCGCCATGTCGAATTTCAGCAGGTAATAGTTGCGGTCATAGTAGCATTCAAAGACCGTGGAGCCGTCGGCCGCCACAGCCTCCGGGTGGTGATACAGCTTGGTAAAGCCGTCGGTGTACATGGGATTTTCCGCCGCCAGCATGTCGTCCGAGATAATGGTGCCTGTCTTGGCATAGCCGGTCTGATAGAGAGCGGCGTTTTCGGTGTACATGTCGTCGTGAATATTCTGGAAGAAATAACGGACGGCATAGGGCACATTGATGGCCTTGTAGTAGACGTTGACCGTATAGGAGGGTTCGCTGTAGGTATCGGGAATGTCGAGAACAATCTGATCTGCGCGGTCCGGGGTAACCGGCTGCCCCTGCTCGGGCATCCCCAAAGAAGGGTTGGAGGCATCGTAATAGGGGGCATAGCCGAGGTGGGTCGGAGAAATGACCGTGTTGGAATAGGCAGTATGATACTGAATCTGTGCCGTAAAATCGGAATAGATCGGAAGACCGCTGACGGCATCCAGATAGCGGATCGTTACCTGAACGTATTCCGGATGCGCGTCGTCTGTGATGCTGCCCGGGAGCGCTGCGCTCTCCGTCTGCAGAGCCGCCGGGGCCGCATAGGAGGCCAGGGCCCCCGGAACAACATAGGATACCGTGATGCAGCAGGGCTCGCTGACGGCGGATTGGCTGCCGCGTGTGACACGGCAGCGTACATAGACACTGCCGGAGGCATCCAGCAGCGAGGCCAGCAGGGCGTAGGAGACACTCAGCTCCTGCTGTGTGCCGTCGTAGATGTTGACCCACAGCTCGGAGGAAACATCCGCGAGGATCTGCCACTGATACTGTACGCTGTCCGCATTGGCCTCTGCGGTCAGTACGGTGCGGTCATATTGGGGCAGCGTCAGGGAGGATACCGGCTGTCCGTCATGCGCGATGCGCACCCACAGCTCGGAGTCGGCCGTGACCGCCGTCAGCGAGCCGGACAGCAGCGCCACCCCGAGAGACAGGCAGAGCAGCAGACAGAGCAGCCGCTGCGGTCGAAGCCGGGAGGCGCGTCCTGCGGCATGTCTGCGGCGGTAATGCTTTCCTTTCATACGGAGAACCGTCCTTTCCCGGAATAGTCCGAAATTCGAGAGACGTGCGGGCTACTGGCGGCTGACGGATTGCCACGCGGCCAACGCGTGATCCTTTGGGGTGTACCCTTCGGGCAGATAAGCGCCGAAGCCGTCATACTGTACGGCATAAGCGGTAAAGTGCAGTGAAAAGTCGGACGGCAGCGCGGCAATCTGGGAATTCCGGAGCTCCGGAGAAACCGTAATGCGGCCGCCGTCGGCCACAATGGCCTTGCGAAGCGGGGTGTTCGGAGGCAGCACGGCATAGTAGACGGCGCTGTCCCCACTGTCGGTCAGATAGCTCCAACCGTCCTCTACATTCCATACGAGCCATTCCTTGGCACCGTTTCCGTAGGAAAACCGGTGCTGTGAGGCATCGCGTGTCCAGCCTGCGGTCCCGACCTGCAGAAATACGTAGCAGGCCGCTTCGCTGCCGTCAAACTGTACGGTGGCCTGCTGGGTGATGTCCGCTCCCGGGGCAATCAGCCATTGCCCGTTCTCGGTGACGCTTCCGGCCTCCTCGATCTGCAGTGCTCCGAAGCGGACAACCCGTGCCGCATCGCCGCCGGAAACGGTGCGGACATACCGGGCCATGGTGACGCCGGACAGCAACAGAGCGGCGACCAGCAGATAGAGTGCACAGAGAGGCAGGGATACCGGCAGCCGGTGCTTTACAGAAGCGTTTTGTCGCATACGGATTTCCCTCTTTCGAGACGGAGTCTCCGGATCAGTGTCGGAGACTCTATCAGCAAAACGGTGGTAAGCAGCAGGCAGAGCAGCCCGGCGGGGGAGGATACGAACCGGATCACGGCGCCGATGTGCGGAATTACCCAGACCACCCTGCCGATGACGTCCCCTTCCGTGACCGCTGCTCCGGGATCGTCGGTGTTGTTGGCATCTCCGCGGGTGCGGTAGCCTCCCGGCTCCAACGCCACGATGCGGTGGGTGACCGTTGCGGCTCCGCTCTGAAAGGTGATGACGTCTCCGACCGCGTAGGAGAGCTGCTGCTTGGTGACGATCAGATCGTCCGGCTCGATAGTGCCGGACATGCTGCCGGTCAGCACGACGGCGCTCTGGTAGCCGAACAGCGTTGGATTGCTGACGCCGAAGGCCTTCTTGGCCAGCAGAACGTAGAGATTCAGACAGAGAATACAGGCGAGCAGAGCCGACAGCAGAAGCTGCAGCCCATAGGCTGCGCGGCCCAGAACACGTTTCAGACGCATGGCGCTTTCCTCCTTTTGCCGAGCAGCAGCAACAGCAGCAGGACGGTGCTGACGGCAATCAGTCCGAGGAGGGGAACGAGTGAGGCGGAATCGCCCGTGTCCGGAGAGGGAGGCACTGTCTGTCCGTCATCCTGAATGACGATGTACAGCCCGACCGTGACCTCATCGGGGGTCTGATCAGCCGCCAGATTTCCGAGATAGGTATCGATCCTGTCCTGCAGCTCGGTGTTGTCGGTATCCTCGAAATTCCAAAGCCATTCCAGCCGGAAATCGGCAATCTGTCCGCCCCCCAGAGAGCCGGTAACGGCCCGTACTACGGAGGAGGACTCCACTCCGGGAGGCAGCGTGAAGCGGTCGGTATCGGCAAAGCCTTCGCCGGACATGGCCGACTGCACCGGAAGCTGCTCCGAGGAGCGGACGGTATAGAGCACGGCCGTATAGGTGACAGTGCGTCCGGCCTCATTTTTGAGACGGATACGGCTGTCCTTGGCGGTGCCGGGTGCCAGCACCCGGTCGCCGTTCTCTGCACTTACGTGGGAATAGGCAGTGTCAAACAGACTCAGCACGGCACTTCCGTTCGCTACGGTCGGCGTCTGTGAATCCCAGACAAGGCGGCCGGGCGTATAGGTCAGAATATGATCCTGACTCTGCCCGCTGCCGGCATAGGTCAGCTGGAGCACGGACGGCAGCAGCAGCATTTCCAGCAAAAACAAAATCAGCAGCACCGGCAGAATCCAGCTGCGTGCGGTGTGTACCGCTTTCATCCGAGACTCCCCCTTTCTGATAATCCAACGGCTCACTCCGGAGCTCTGTCCGAGACAGGACTCCGGACTAAGCCGGAATGGGGCATACCGGGGACGTCGCCCCCGCCCGCCACATGGCGGAGGGGACGTCCGTTCGGTAATGCATCCATAGATCAATTGTCAATCCACCTGAGTAACGGTCGCGCTCACCTGGATGGAGAAGACAGCAGCATGGCCCTCCGCTGCCTGGTTTCCGAGGTGGGTGTCCTTCGCGTTGTTTTGCGTCTTGACCTCGTCGCTGTTCTCATCGCCTCCGTACTCAAACGGCCAGGACCAGGAGATGGAGAGTCCGCTGTCGGCCTCTATGGAGGCAAGGTCGGTATTCGGCGCATAGATCTTGTTGTGCTGGGCAATTTCCTGGTTGATGGCATCGATGAACAGCTGGGCGCTCTTATAGGAGTGACCGTCCACCACCACTCCGTTGATCTTGACGCTCAGCGGGCAGTAGAAGCTGCCGGCCGCATCCTGCCAATTGTCCAGGGTAATATTGCCCACGGCGCTGTAGGTCACTTGCACGGCTACCTCCGGCTTGCCGGACAGCGTAAAGCTGACGGCATCGCCTTTGGTGCCGGGCGCCACCAGCTTGTCCGTGCCGTTATAGGCAACTACGGAATTGGCAATGGCTGCCACGCCCGTCGACAGGCCCGGAGTGTCGGACTCATATTCGCTGGCAAACAGAGAGCCGTTGGCCGTGATTGCCACGCCGAACTTGGCGACGCGGGCCGAGGCACCGGCCTGGCTGCCGACCACGTATTTGGCAAAGGTACCGCCGACGAAGCAGGAGGTCACCAGAGTGAGCACCAGCAGGAACGCGGCAATTTTCAAGGAACGAGTTTTCGCCATAAGAATTTCCCCCTTATGAATGAAGTAGAAAAATAGAAATATATGCCGGGAGGCAGTCCCTTCCGGAGTGATATATCACTGCGGCGGCGGAATGTGGCTTCCGCTGCGGGGCAGAGGATATCCGAACGGTGTGTTATTCGGGTTTGGATTGGTCGTTTGCGCTGCGGAGCTGCTCCAGCTCAGCCTTCAGCGCGGCATTTTCCTGATTTTCCCGATGTGCGCGCCGCTGGCGGCGGAAAATGTCATAAATCAGGAAGGCGCAGAGCGGAATGCCGATAAAAATGACCATGCCGAGCGGCTTTTGCAGGAACGTGGCGAAATTGCCGACGTGCGGGATGCGGCTGCGCAATTGTCCGATGATCCGGTCCGCCGTGACGGGCAGCTCGTCCTCGATGTTGTTGGCGTCGCCCTTGGTGATGAATTGGCGGGAACCGTCGGCTCCCGAACGGATATCCACAATGCGGTGGGTAACGATTACCGCATCCTCCCGGAAGGTGATGACATCCCCAATCTGCAGGGTCTCCGGGTCGGCCGGGCCGACCAGAATGAGATCTCCCACCTCGATGTGCCCCTCGGCGGAGCCGCTCATGGAGCCGGACTGCACAACCATCGGCGTGATGCCGAGCACGGAGGGTGGGGTGTTCGGAGAGATGACCCCCTGGATAATGATGACCAGATTACAGAGAAGCATAAGGCCGAGCAGGGCGCAGAGAAGGTATCCGATCAGGGAGAGAGCCGTGCGGAGCGGACGCTTTTGTGTCATGACATTGCCTCCTTGTGGTAGGTCTTGGGAAATAAAAAGGGCTGCAAAAATACGATCGTTTACACG
>URYX01000090.1 GCA_900552225.1 uncultured Oscillospiraceae bacterium
GTAATAATCCGTATCCAGCACGCCGACCGAGGCGCTGAATTTCTTCGACACCACGGCATTGACCGAGGCCACGTATTCCTCGTCCGCGGTCATCCCCTCCGCCGGGGTAAAGACACCCGTCAGCGCATGGTAGCGGCCGCGTTCGGTAATCCACGAGCGGTTCTGGAAAATCACCAGGCCCTCGGAATCCGAGAGAATATCGCGCCCCATCAGCAGACGTGAGTCATACTCAAAGCCCATCAGGTTCTGCACGGTCGGCAGGATATCCAGCGAATAGCAGGGCTTATCGATCACCCGATGCTCCAGCGTCGGGTGATAGACAATCAGCGTATTCCGGTAGCGTTCAAAGTTGCTGTCCACCTCCGTGCCGCGCAGGACGCTGAGTGCCTCATCGCTGATACCGTAGGGATAGTGGTCCGCGGACAGCACGATCAGGGTATCCTCCAGCACGCCCGCCTCGGACAGTGTGCGCAGCAGCAGCTCCAAGGCGCGGTCCAGCTCGATCTGGCTGGCAAGGTAGGCGCGGCCCTGCTCGTCATAGGGCAGGTGCTCGGTCAGGGCGCGGTTTTTGATCGACATCATGTTGCCGATATAGGAATAGGGCATGTGGCCGCTGACCGTCAGGTAATACACGCAAAACGGCTGCGACCCGCTGAGGTAATACGAGGGGGTGGCCTCCATCAGCTCCACGTCGGAGGGCGGCCACATATAATCCGACGGCAGCGACAGACCTCCGCCGATGCCGAGATAGGTGTACCCGAGGTTCGGGTGGGACAGGTCGCGGTCATAGTAGTTATACTGATAGTCGTGGAAGGCCCAGGTCTGATAGCCGGCGCGGCCGGCGGTATTGCCCAGGGCAAAATAGAGGTTGTTTTTGGAGGCGCGGTACAGGCTCCATACCCCGCCCTTCGGCAGCAGGCTGAGCGTATTGACGTATTCGCCGTCCAGCGTGGACACGCCCCAGCCGGGGGTATAGAAATTCGTAAACTCCAGCCCCTCGTGCGCCATCTTATACAGCGTCGGGGTCAGATCGGCGCGCATGGCGGAGCTGTCGAAGCTCTCGGCGGTGACCGTAATCAGGTTCTTCCCCCGGAACCGGCCGGTGTAGGCATTGGTTTTGGTCGGAGTCACCGCCTGAAAATAGGTATGCAGCGCGCGCAGGCTGCTGTCGGATTCACCGCGAAGCAGCGCGTCAAAGTCGATGTCCAGCACCTGGTCCTGCGGCTCCGGCTGCGGTTCGGTGCTGCTGTCCGCGTCGGAAGCCGTCGGGGCGGAGGTTCCGGAGGCGGAGGCCGTCGGCAGGTTGACCGGCGTATCGCCGCCGACGTCCCCGAGCGACGAGCCGAACGCCAGAAAGCGCAGCTCCAGGCGCAGCGCGGTGGGTACCCCGTAGGTGCGCACGCTCGCCGTGCTGTCCGGCGCACGGAAATAGAGGTAGCGCGGGCCGAGGTCCCGGTCAGAGCCGAGCAGCACCGCCGTAATGCCGACGGCGTACAGCGCGGCGGGGATTCCGGATAGGATCAGCTTTTGCGGCCGGGGCAGCAGCTGTCCGACCGCCGGCATCCGCAGCACGGCCCACACGATGCCCGCAAGCGGCAGCAGCATCAGCAGGATGCAGGGGCTGTCCTTCAGGATGCACTGTCCGATGCTGCTGCTGAATTCCGTCACCTGACCCGCACGCGTCACCGAAAACAGTCCGTAGTAGGTGCCCATCATATGGTAATAAATCAGCTGTGAGCACGCCGCGAGGACCTCCGCCGTCAGACATGCCGTCAGCAGGATCCGGCGCAGCCGCAGGCGCGGAATCCAGAAGCAGATTGCGCAAAGCAGCGCGGCCGTCAGCACCGTGAACACACACAAAAGCGGCAGCTCCGCCGTCATATACGGCATGGTACGCGCCGTGGTGAAGGCGCGCAGCAGCAGCTCCACCGCCAGAAATGCGCCGCTGTAGCACAGAAGGAACAGATACGGTGAAGCGGACAGACGGCGGCCCGGCCGGATATGCCGCGGAGAGGACGGCACCGCCGGGTGCGGTACCGTATCGGCGGGAGGCGGCGCTGCCGCGCGGGCGGGAGTCCGTTCTGTTACATCGGTCCTATCCGACATGATGTCCATCCTTTCCGTCCCTTCGGAAAACAGTGCTTTTTTTCTCTGCCTGTGTCGAAGGGTATCGATGCCGTGTCTGATTCCATTATAGAGGATATGTAGAGGAAATATAAGGAGTTTATGCATGGAAGATTCCGGAGACCGGGAAATAAATGCGGAAAACGGTGGACTTTTCCCGCAGAATGCGCTATACTGGTACGCATAGATTCCATAGGCGGAAAGTGGTGTCAAATCCAATGTATCGAATTGTCAAGAAAGAAAGCCTGAATCCCACCGTCACGCGGATGGTGGTTGAGGCTCCGGCCGTGGCCCGCAAGGCGGAGCCAGGGCAGTTTATCATTCTGCGTGTTGACGAAAACGGAGAGCGGATTCCGCTGACCGTGGCGGATTATGACCGTGCGGCGGGAACCGTTACCATTATTTTTCAGGTGGTCGGCGCCACCACGGAGCAGCTCAACCACAAGCGGGAGGGCGAATTTCTGCAGGATTTTGTGGGGCCGCTCGGTGTGGCCTCCGAAACCGAGGGACGGAAGCGGGTCGCCGTGGTCGGCGGCGGCGTCGGCTGTGCCATCGCCTATCCGATTGCCAAGAAGCTGCACGAGCAGGGCACCGAGGTGCACACCATCGTCGGCTTCCGCAGCAAGGAGCTGGTGATTCTGGAGCCGGAATTCCGCGCCGTCAGCGACCGGTTCATTCTGATGAGCGACGACGGCAGCTGCGGTGAGAAGGGGCTGGTCACCGCGGCGCTGCAGAAGCTCATCGAGGCCGGAGAGGTCTATGACGAGGTCATCGCCATCGGCCCGCTGATCATGATGAAATTCGTCGCGGCCACCACGAAGCCCTACGGCATCAGGACCACCGTCAGCATGAACCCCATCATGATCGACGGCACCGGGATGTGCGGTGGGTGCCGCCTGACCGTCGGCGGCGAAACCAAGTTTGCCTGTGTGGACGGGCCCGATTTTGACGGGCATCTGGTGGATTTTGACGAGGCTATGGCGCGTTCCTCCATGTACCGGCCGTTTGAGCGGCATGCCCACGAGGAGACCTGCCGTCTGTTCCGAAAGGAGGAGGAATAAGCATGCCGAATCTCTCTCTGACCAAAAACGAGATGCCGGTGCAGCCGGCGGAGGTGCGCCGCCGCAATTTCGACGAGGTGGCGCTCGGCTACACGCGCGAGCAGGCGCTCGACGAGGCGCAGCGCTGCCTGAACTGCAAAAACAAGCCGTGTGTCGGCGGCTGCCCCGTGGCCATTGACATCCCCGCGTTTATCGCCAAAATCCGCGAGGAGGATTTTGAGGGGGCCTATCAGATTCTGACGCGCTCCTCCTCCCTGCCCGCCGTCTGCGGACGCGTATGTCCGCAGGAAAACCAGTGTGAGCACGGCTGCGTCCGCGGTCTCAAGGGAGAGCCGGTCGCCATCGGACGGCTGGAGCGCTTTGTGGCGGACTGGCACAATGCGCACGCCGCCGCGGTGCCGGAGCGTCCGGCACAAAACGGGCACCGCGTAGCCGTCATCGGCTCCGGGCCGTCGGGGCTGACCTGCGCCGGCGATCTGGCCAAGAAGGGCTATGACGTTACGGTGTTTGAGGCGCTGCATCTGGCGGGCGGCGTGCTCGTCTACGGTATTCCGGAGTTCCGTCTCCCGAAGCGCATCGTGCAGCAGGAGATCGACACGCTGCGTGCGCTCGGTGTGAAGATTGAGACCAATATGGTCATCGGCAAGGTGCTGTCCATCGACGAGCTGTTTGCCGACGGCTTTGAGGCGGTCTTTATCGGCTCGGGCGCCGGACTCCCCCGCTTTATGCATATTCCGGGCGAAAATCTGAAGGGTGTGTACTCCGCCAACGAATTTCTGACCCGTGTCAACCTGATGAAGGCCTACCGCGAGGATGCCGCCACACCGATTCTGAGGGCCCGCCGCGTCGCCGTGGTCGGCGGCGGCAACGTGGCCATGGATGCCGCGCGCTGCGCCATGCGGCTCGGGGCGGAGGAGGTCAGCATCGTCTATCGCCGCTCGGAGGCGGAGCTTCCGGCGCGGAGGGAAGAAGTGGAGCACGCCAAGGAGGAGGGCATTGCCTTCTGCCTGCTGACCAATCCCGTGGAGGTACTCAGCGACGAAAATGGCTTTGTACGCGGACTGCACTGCGTCCGCATGACACTCGGGGAGCCGGATGCTTCCGGGCGGCGGCGTCCGGTGGAGCAGGAGGGCTCCGACTTTGAGCTGCCGGTGGATGAGGTCATCATGGCCATCGGCACCTCCCCGAATCCGCTCATCAAATCCACCACGGCGGGGCTGGAAACCGCCCGCTTCGGCGGAATCCTTGTACAGGAGGATACGGGGCTGACCTCCCGCGAGAATGTCTACGCCGGAGGCGATGCCGTTACCGGCGCCGCCACCGTTATCCTGGCTATGGGTGCCGGCAAAACGGCGGCGCATGCCATCGACGCCAAGCTGAACGGCGGCAACTGATACGGAACCTACAAAAACCGCCCTTCTCCGCACGGAGAAAGGCGGTTTTTTGTAGGTAATTTTGCAGGTAATCCGGCCCGATCAGGCATCCGGCATCTCAGACGGCGCGGAGGTCTCGCCCGGCTCCGGCCGCAGTGTAATCTCCAGCTCCTCGGCGCGGCGCTCCGCAGCGCGCAGCACCGTCACGCGCAGCCGATCGTATGTAAAGGCGTCCCCGGGCTCCGGAATCTTGCCGAGCTGCTCCATCACCCAGCCGTTGACCGTGGAGGCCTCCTCCTCCGCGCCCTGCCGGAGGCCGAAAAACTCCATCAGGTGATCGAGTCCCACCGAGCACAGCACGCGGTAGCGATCCTCCCCGTCCGGTCGGATTTCCTCCACGACCTCGTCGTGCTCATCCCAGATCTCCCCGACCAGCTCCTCCAGAATATCCTCCATCGTCACGATGCCGACCGTTCCTCCGTATTCGTCCGTCACCACCGCCATGTGCGATTTATTCTTCTGCAGCAGGCGGAGCAGACTGCCGATCTTCACGCTCTCCGGCACAAACACGGCCGACTGCAGCAGCTGCCCGGTCGGGGTGTCGGTATGGTACAGCGAGGCATAAAAGTCCTTTTCGAGCAGAATGCCCACAATGTGGTCAATCGTGCCGTCGTACACCGGCAGACGCGAATACTGCGTCTCGCGGAACACACGCTCGATCTCCTCCTTGGAATCGGTCAGCTCCACTGCCTCCACGTCCACGCGCGGCACCAGGATATCCCGCGCCGTGCGGTCGTTAAAGCCGATGGCGCTGCAGATCAGCTGGCTCTCCTCCTCGTTGATTCCGCCGCCGTGCTCCGCCTCCTCCACCATAATCCGCAGCTCATCCTCCGTGACGCCGGAGGCCTCCTTGACGGAAAACAGGCGGGACAGCCACTGCTTCCACTTGGAAAACACGAAGCTGACCGGGGTAAACACCGCCATCAGCACCCGCAGCAGCGGGGCCGAAAAATGGGCGAAGCGCTCGGGCATCTCCTTGGCCAGGCTTTTCGGTGTGATCTCACCGAAGGTCAGCACGATCAGCGTGGTTACGACCGTCGATACCGTCGGACCGCCCTCCTGCCCGATGCAGCGCACAAAAAACACCGTCGCCACCGAGGCCAGCGTAATATTGACGATATTGTTGCCGATCAGGATGGTGGAGATCAGCTTGTCATACTGCTCCGACAGGCGCAGCACCAGCACGGAGCCCGCATCTCCCTCCTCAGCCCGGCTTTTGACCCGTGCCCGGTTCAGCGACGAAAACGCCGTCTCCGTTGCCGAAAAATAGGCGGACAGCACCACCAAAACCACCATAAAAATCAATGAACCCACTTGACCGGCATCCATCCGTTCTGACTCCTTTTGTTCTGTAAAAATTTACCATAAGGGTAATGAAAAAATAGTATAACATATTCTTTGAAAAAAGTCCATCCCGAAGCCGGAATTTTCGGTGAATTTCCCGCAGGACGGACGTTCCCGGCAGAATGTATGCGGCAGGGGGCGCAAAGATTCCCATCGGCCGGGAATACTTCCGCCCCGGTATGCGGCACCACAGGCGGCGCAGAGCCCGCGCAGGCTCAGGACAGGCCGTCCTCCAGCGCGAGCTGCAGGCGCTCCCACTCCTCCATCAGCTGCTCCAGCTTCCGGTTTTGCTCCTCGAGCGCCGAGGACAGGCGAACCAGCTCCTCATACTGCGCCGGATCGGCCGTCTCCAGCGCCTCCCGCAGCGAGGCGGCCTCCTGCTCCGCCGCGGCAATCTCCTCCTCGTTTTTACGGGCGCGGGTCTGCAGCTTGCGGCGCTCCGACTCCTGCTCCTTGCGGCGGCGGTACTCCTCCCCGCCGGATTCCGCCCGGCGCAGCGGCGGGGCAGCCTGGGCCGCGGCCCGGCGCGCCTCCGCATAGGCGGTATAGTTGCCCTCCGTCATGCAGCAGCCGTCCTCCCGGAAATACAGGATCTTATTGGCCAGCCGATTGATGAAATAGCGGTCATGCGACACGATCAGCATGGTACCGTCGTAGCCCTCCAGCGCGGATTCCAGCGCCTCGCGGGAGGCGATGTCCAGATGGTTGGTCGGCTCGTCGAGCAGCAGGAAATTGTCCCGCTGCAGCATCAGCTTGAGCAGCAGCAGCCGGGCCTTTTCGCCGCCGGACAGCAGCGATACCGGGCGAAATACGTCCTCGCCGCAAAACAGGAACAGGGCCAGGGCGCTGCGCAGCTCGGTGCCGGTCATCTGCGGATAGGCATCCGACAGCTCCTCCAGCACCGTCTTTTGCGGCGACAGGCCCTCCTGCGTCTGATCGTAATAGCCGACCGACACCTTGGCCCCGAACCGCACCGAGCCGTGGAGGGGGGTGTACTGTCCGTGCAGAATCTTCAGCAGCGTGGTCTTGCCGCAGCCGTTGGCTCCGAGCAAAAACACGCGGTCGCCCCGCCGGATCTGAAAATCCACATGGGAAAACAGCGGCTTTCCGCCG
>URYX01000091.1 GCA_900552225.1 uncultured Oscillospiraceae bacterium
AATATTCCGTTTCAGGAACGATGCTGCCCGAATTGCTTTGTCTGAGCCTACAGAGGCACACTCCTTGTCCCCGCTGCCTTTCAGACAGCCTCTGAGCGTGTCAAAAACAGAGTTTTTTGACACGCTCAGTCCTTGAGGTGCATTTCCTTATAAGGTGCACTCCAAGGGCTGTTTTTTTGCGGCTCGTGTGTGCTCGCCGGACCGATGATCAGCCGGAGGAATGCTTTTATCCGCCCGCATTATTCAGAAACCCATACCGGCGGTATAGAAAATAAAAGAATAACAGTACGGGCGGTGCGTTGCTTTTCGGAGGGGGCTTCGCTATAATAGAAGCACAGAAACGGAGGAGAGGCGTATGGCGGTTTCGTTGGCGGAGAATATCCGCAGGTTCCGAAAGGAGAGGGCTCTGACACAGGAGCAGCTGGCCGAGGCGTTGGGGGTGACGGTGGGGGCCGTTTACAAATGGGAGGCCGGGCTGTCGCAGCCGGAGCTCGGAAAATTGGCGGAATTAGCCGATTATCTGGATACTTCGGTGGATGTGCTGCTCGGATACGAGCGAAAGGATCACCGCCCGCAGACGATAGCCGCGCGGCTGAAGCAGCTGCGGAATGCCAAGGACCGTGCGGGGCTTGCGGAAGCGGAGCAGGCCATGAGACGTTATCCGAATTCCTTTGAAATTGTCTATAATGCCGCCATGCTGTACACGGTATTCGGCGTGGAAACCGGGGAACGGGAGATACTGCGCCGTGCGCTGACGGTGCTGGAGAGTGCGCGGCAGCTTTTGCCGCAGAATACGGATCCCACCATCAGCGAAAGTACGCTGTGCGGGGACACGGCCGAGGTGCTGCTGCATTTGGGCCGGGAGGAGGAGGCTGTGGAGCTGCTGCGCCGGCACAATGCCGACGGGGTCTACAACGACCGGATCGGGTTGACGCTGGCGGCCGACTGCAACCGTCCCGACGAGGCGGTGCCGTTTTTGACCAAGGCGCTGCTGCAGTATATTGCGGGGCTTGTCCGCATTGTCATAGGCTATGTCAACGTGTATGAAAAGCGGGGCGACTTCAAGGCGGCGGAGGCCGTGCTGGAGTGGGGAATCGAGGGCTTGTCCGCCCTGAAGCAGGGGGATACCCCGAGCTTTTTGGATAAGCTGAACGCGGTGCTTTCGGTGTGCCTTGCGCACGAGAGGCAGAAAAGCCATGAGGATGCGGCGGCCGAGGCGGCATTGCACCGTGCCTGTGAGCTGGCCGTGTACTATGATGCCGCGCCCGATTACGGGGTGGGGAGTGTGCGGTTTGCCGAGGGGACGGAGAATCTCGGAGTCGTCTATGACGACCTGGGGACAACGGCCGCCGACAGCGTGAGACGGACCGTGGAGCAGACGGAAAACCCCGTGCTGGCGGCCTGGCTTGAGGAGTGGATGCCGCATGCGTAGATCGGAAGGCGGGCGCCGGCTTACGGCGCAGTTTTACAGGGGCAACCTCGGGTGTCTGTGTGTGGCCGGAGCGGCGGCTCTGGCCTCCGGGCTTCTGAATCTGATTCTTTCATGGATGATACAGCAGCTGATCGATGCCGCCTCGGGTGCGCCGGAGGCATTGCCGCTTCCCGTGCTTTCCGCGATGGCGGGAGGGTTTGTGGCGCTTTGTGCGGGGATTTTATGGCTGCGGTACTGCTCCGAGCCGCATTTTATCGAGCGGGCCATGCGGCAGTATAAGGAGCTGGCGTTCCGAAGGCTGACGGAAAAGAATATTGCCTCCTTCCGGGACGAGAGCACGGCCGTTTACCTTTCCGCACTGACCAACGATGCCGGACGCGTGGAGTCGGAGTATCTGGAGCAGCAGCTGTCTCTGCTGACGAAGGCGGTGACCTTTGTCGGGGCGCTGGCGCTGATGCTGTGGTATTCGCCGCTGCTGACTGCCGTTGCGGCGTGCGTCACGGCGCTGCCGCTGGCGGCCTCGCTGCTGACGGGCGGCCGGCTGCAGGCGGCGGAGCAGCGGGTCTCCGACCGTAACCGGGATTTTACGGCGGCGCTGACCGATTGTCTCGGCGGTTTTTCCGTGGTCAAGGTATTTAAGGCGGAACGGGAGATTTTTCGCCTGTTTTCCGAGAGCAACCGGGCGCTGGAGCATGAAAAATTTTTGCGCCGCCGTCTGAAGCTCCTGGTGGGGATGATCGGGTCCGTCACCGGTATTTTTGCCCAGCTCGGCGTATTTCTGGCGGGAGCCTGGATGGCGCTGGGCGGATACGGCCTGACGGCGGGTGCGGTGATTCTGTTTGTGAATCTGATGAATTTCCTGATCGAGCCGGTTGCGGAGCTGCCGTCCCTGCTGGCGAGCCGAAAGGCGGCGCTCGGGCTGACCGAAAAGCTGGCGGAGTCGCTGGAGCATCATGCGGCCGCGGCCACCGGGCAGCTGGCGCTCCCGCCGCTGCGGCAGGACATCGTGCTGGACAACGTTTCGTTCGGATACAGCGAGGAACGGGAGGTGCTCCACGGAATTTCCGCCGTACTGCGCGCGGGCGGGGCGTATGCCGTGGTCGGCGGCAGCGGCAGCGGCAAATCGACCCTGCTGAGCCTTTTGACGGCGGGCAGCACGGCCTACCGCGGCAACATCCGGCTGGACGGCCGGGAGCTGCGGGACATTGCGCCCGAGGCCCTGTATGAGCAGATTACGGTGATTCAGCAGAATGTGTTTGTATTTCATGCGACCGTCCGCGAAAACGTCACGATGTTCCGGGAGTTTCCCCGGGAGAGGGTGGCCTCCGCCATGAAGCGGGCGCACCTGGATGCCCTGCTGGCGGAGCGCGGGGAGGAATACCTGTGCGGCGAGAACGGCAGCGGGTTGTCCGGAGGAGAAAAGCAGCGGATTTCCATTGCCCGCAGCCTGCTGAAGCAGTCCTCCGTGCTTTTGGCGGACGAGGCGACGGCCGCGCTGGATGCGGAGACGGCGCACCGGGTGAGTGCGGAGCTGCTGGATTTGTCGGAAATGACGCGGATTGTAGTCACACATTCGCTGGAGGAAGCGCTGCTGCGCCGCTGCGACGGGATTCTGGTGCTGAAGGATGGCCGGTTGGCGGAGATGGGGCGGTTCGATGAGCTGATGGAGAACAAGGGATATTTTTATGCCCTGTACACGGTGTCGCAGTGAACGGATTTCTGCTCCTGGGGGCAATCAGCCTCCGGCAAGGGCAGAGGGGACTGCCGGAAAGCACCGAAGCCGCGTAAAGGCTGTTGCCTTTGCATGCGAAATTGCGGATGTGCGAACAGGCAAAAAGCCGCCGGGCCCTGCTGCGGGGCCCGGCGGCTTTTGAGCTTTTGGGAGTGGACGGCCGCGGAGCATTCCGAGGCGCCCAAAGAAATATTTTATGTGCACGGAGGCGTTTCTGCGCCGTTCGGAGGTGCACAGGGGGTCAGTCCCGATCCTTATCCAGAATGCGGCGGAGGTACTGTCCCGTGTAGGAGCCCTCGACGGCCGCCACCTCCTCCGGAGTGCCGCAGGCTACGAGCTGACCGCCGCGGTCGCCGCCCTCCGGGCCGAGGTCCAGCACGTAATCCGCCGTTTTGATGACGTCGAGATTATGCTCGATCACGATGACCGTGTTGCCGGTGTCCACCAGCTTCTGCAGCACGCGGATGAGCTGATCGACGTCCGCCGTGTGCAGGCCGGTGGTCGGCTCGTCGAGGATATAGACCGTGCGGCCGGTGGCGCGGCGGGACAGCTCGGCAGCCAGCTTGACGCGCTGCGCCTCGCCGCCGGACAGGGTGGTGGCGGGCTGGCCGATCTTGATATAGCCGAGGCCGACATCGGACAGGGTTTGCAGCTTGCGGGCGATTTTCGGGATTTCGGAGAAGAAGGCGAGGCCCTCCTCCACGGTCATCTCGAGGACATCGTAGATGTTTTTGCCCTTGTACTGCACCTCGAGCGTTTCGCGGTTGTAGCGGTGCCCTTTGCACACCTCGCAGGGAACGTAGACGTCCGGCAGGAAGTGCATTTCGATTTTGATGATGCCGTCTCCCTGGCAGGCCTCGCAGCGGCCGCCCTTGACATTGAAGGAGAAGCGTCCGGCGTTGTAGCCGCGCTGCTTGGCGTCTGCCGTGGAGGCATACAGCTCGCGGATGTCGTTGAATACCCCGATATAGGTGGCGGGATTGGAGCGCGGCGTGCGGCCGATGGGGGATTGGTCGATGTCGATGACCTTATCCAGATAGTCGATGCCCTCGATGGCGTCGTGGCGGCCGGGGTGCGTATGCGCCCGGTTGAGCACGGCGGAGAGCTTCTTTTGCAGGATTTCGTTGACCAGCGAGGATTTGCCCGAGCCGGAGACGCCGGTGACGCAGACGAAGGTGCCGAGGGGGAAGGAGGCGTCGATATGCTTCAGGTTGTGTTCCGCGGCGCCGCGCACCGTCAGGAAGTGGCCGTTTCCCGTTCTCCGCCTGGCGGGCACGGGGATGCGGCGGCGTCCGCTGAGGTAATCGCCCGTCACCGAGCCCTTGCACCGGAGCAGGCCCGCGACCGGGCCGGAATAGACCACCTCGCCGCCGTGGACGCCGGCTCCGGGGCCGATGTCCACAATCCAGTCGGCGGCCCGCATGGTGTCCTCGTCGTGCTCCACGACGATCAGCGTATTGCCGAGGTCGCGCAGCTTGCGCAGGGTATCCAGCAGCTTGTCGTTGTCCCGCTGGTGCAGGCCGATGCTCGGCTCGTCCAGGATATACAGCACGCCCATGAGGTAGGAGCCGATCTGCGTGGCCAGGCGGATGCGCTGGCTTTCGCCGCCCGACAGGGTCGCCGCGGCGCGGGACAGGGTCAGGTAGTCAAGGCCGACGGACTGCAGGAACCCGAGGCGTGCGCGGATTTCCTTGAGCACGCGGTCGGCAATCAGGTGCTCACGCTCGGTCAGCTGCAGTCCGTCCAGAAACTGCAGCGCCTCGGTGACCGATTTTTCGGAGAATTCCATGATGTTGAGTCCGCCGACGGTGACGGCCAGGCTCTCCGGCTTCAGGCGGCTGCCGTGGCATTCCGGACAGGGGACCTGACGCATATAGGTCTCCAGCTCCTCCCGCATCCAGTTGCTCTGGGTCTCCTTATAGCGGCGCTCGAGGTTGTTGACGATGCCCTCAAAGGGGGCCGTGTATTCGCCCTTGCCGTAGGGGCCCTTGCGCACCATGCGGATGGCTTTGCCCTTGGTGCCGTAGAGCAGCACGTCGAGCGCGGATTTCGGCAGGTCCTTGACCGGAGTGTCCAGCGAAAAGCCGCAGTATTCCGCAACGGCTTCGATATACATCTGCGCCATGGCGCCGCCGTCCATATAGTTCCAGCCGGTGGAGCACAGGGCACCGTCCCGCAGCGACAGGCTTTTGTCGCGGAACACCAGCTCGGGGTCGATGGACATATAGACACCGATGCCGGTGCATTTCGGACAGGCTCCGAACGGGTTGTTGAAGGAAAACATCCGCGGGGTCAGCTCCTCCACGCTGACGCCGTGCTCGGGGCAGGCGTAGTTCTGCGAGAAGGAGAGCTCCTGTCCGCCGACGACATCCACGTTCAGCAGGCCGCCCGAGAGGGCGGTGGCGGTTTCGATGGAATCCGCCAGCCGGCCGCGCAGCCCGTCGCCGATGACCAGACGGTCCACGACGATTTCGATGGTGTGCTTTTTGTTCTTTTCGAGGGTGATGGTCTCGGACAGATCGTAGAGCTGTCCGTCCACCCGCACGCGGACATAGCCCGATTTCCGCGCGTTTTCAAATTCCTTGGCGTATTCGCCCTTGCGGCCGCGCACGATAGGGGCGAGCAGCTGAATGCGCGTGCCCTCAGGCAGCGCCAGAATCCGATCGACAATCTGATCGACGGTCTGCTGCCGGATTTCCTTGCCGCAGACCGGACAGTGGGGAATGCCGATGCGCGCGTACAGCAGACGCAGGTAATCGTAGATTTCGGTGACGGTGCCGACGGTGGAACGCGGGTTTTTGGAGGTGGTTTTCTGATCGATGGAGATGGCGGGGGAGAGTCCCTCGATATACTCCACGTCCGGCTTCTCCATCTGTCCGAGGAACATGCGGGCGTAGGAGGACAGACTCTCCACATAGCGGCGCTGGCCCTCGGCATAGATGGTGTCGAAGGCGAGCGAGGATTTTCCGGAGCCGGACAGACCTGTAAAGACAATCAGCTTGTCACGCGGCAGCTCCACGTCCACGCTTTTCAGGTTGTGCTCCCTGGCTCCCTTAATGATAATTTTACTGTTTCCCATGGTTCCCCTGCTCCTGTAATTCCTTGATTCGGTCGCGCAGCCAGGCCGCATGCTCAAATTCGAGCAGGCGGGAGGCGTTCTTCATTTCCCGTGTCAGCTCCTCGATCATCTGCTGCCGTTCGGCGCGGCTCATCCGGCGGCCGACCTTCTGCTCGGTGTGCTCCTTGCCGGAGATTTCGATGAGGTCCCGCACGTCCTTGACGATGCTCTGCGGAACGATGCCGTGCTCCGCGTTATAGGCGCTTTGGAGGGCGCGCCGCCGGGCGGTTTCGGAGATGGCGCGCTCCATCGACGGGGTCACGGTGTCGGCGTAGAGAATGACCTGACCGTGGGCGTTGCGCGCCGCGCGGCCGATGGTCTGTACCAGCGAGGTCTCCGAGCGCAGGAAGCCCTCCTTGTCCGCGTCCAGCACGGCCACCAGCGAAACCTCCGGCAGGTCGAGTCCCTCGCGCAGCAGGTTGATGCCGACAAGCACGTCGAATTCCCCGAGCCGCAGGTCGCGGATGATCTCCATGCGCTCCATGGTATCGATGTCGTGGTGCATATAGCGCACGCGGATGCCGACGTTTTCAAAATAGGCGGTCAGGTCTTCGGCCATCTTCTTGGTCAGCGTGGTGACCAGCACCCGTTCCCTGCGCGCGGCCCGCTCGCGGATTTCACCGATCAGGTCGTCGATCTGGCCCTCGATCGGGCGCACGAATACCTCGGGATCGAGAAGCCCCGTCGGACGGATCACCTGTTCGACAATCTGCCGACTGTGTTCCCGTTCGTACTCGCCGGGGGTGGCGCTGACGTAGATGGCCTGATGAATATGGCTCTCGAATTCCT
>URYX01000092.1 GCA_900552225.1 uncultured Oscillospiraceae bacterium
CGGCATGGAAATCAGCCGCGCGAGCGTATCGTCCTCGATGATGTGCCCCGAAAGGTCCTCGAAAAAGAGATCCGATTCCTCCTCGTAGACGTCCAGACAGGCAGCGCCGATGTGACGCGCCTTAATGCCCGCCAGCAGGGCCTCGGCATCGATGAGGGCGCCGCGGGAGGTGTTGAGGATGACCACGCCCTTTTTCAGCTTCGGGATGGTTTCCTCCGACAGCAGATGGTAGGTGTCCTCGGTCAGCGGACAGTGGAAGGAGATGATGTCGCTCTCGGCCCACAGCGTGTCGAGCGACACATAGTCGATGCCTGCGTTTTCGGCGGGGTATTTGTCATAGGCCAGCACCCGCATGCCGAAGCCGCGGCAGATGTCGATGAAGACCCGCCCGATCTTTCCCGTGCCCACGACGCCGACCGTTTTTCCGTGCAGGTCAAAGCCGGTCATGCCGTTTAAGCTGAAATTGAAATCGCGGGTGCGGATATAGGCCTTGTGGATGCGGCGGATGGAGGTAAGCAGCATGGCCATGGCATGCTCCGCCACGGCATAGGGAGAATAGGCAGGGACGCGCACCACGTGGATGCGGCCGAAGGCATATTTGGTGTCCACGTTGTTGAAGCCGGCGCAGCGCAGGGCCACGACGCGCACCCCGAGCTCGCACAGGCCGTCGATGACGGCGGCATTGACCGTGTCGTTGACGAATACGCAGACGGCCTCGCAGCCGCGGGCCAGCGTCACGGTATCCTCGGTCAGCTTGGTCTCGTAGAATTTGAAGCGCAGCTCATCGGTCTCGTAGGGGGCAAAGGCCTCGCGGTCATAGGGCTTGGTGTCGAAAAATGCAACCTTCATACGTCGGTGTCCTTTCTTCAGCGTGATTGGATTTTGCCGTCCGGGGAGAGGATCACGACCTCGCAGGGGATGTCCCGGCCGCAGGCGGCGAGAGCCCGCCGCACGGCCTGCTCGATGCCGCCGCAGCAGGGAACCTGCATCCGGACGACGGTCACGCTGTGAATAGTATGACCCGAAAACAGGCGTGTCAGTTTTTCCGCATAATCGCCGTCGTCGAGCTTCGGACATCCGATCAGAGCGATGCGGCCGCGGAGAAAGCGGCGGTGGAAGTCACCGCAGGCATACGCTGTGCAGTCGGCCGCAATCAGCAGGTCGGCATTGTCGAGATAGGGCGCGGTTTCCGGAACCAGCTTCAGCTGGACCGGCCATTGCGCCAGCTCGCTCGGAACGGCGTCCGGCTCCGGAGCGTGTGCACGGCGGACGGAGACGGTATGAGGGCGGCGCAGCGCGCGGGCCTGTGTGCCGGGGCAGCCGCAGGGCAGCTTGTCCGCCGCCGGAGCGGTCTTGGCGGCTTTGGCGGCCAGCACGGCCGCCTCGTCGTAGGCCGGAGCCTCCCGTATTTCAAAGGAGATGGCGTTTGTCGGGCAGGCGGGCAGGCAGTCGCCCAGTCCGTCGCAGTAGTGCTCGTGCAGCAGCTCGGCCTTGCCGTTGACCATGCCGATGGCTCCCTCGTGGCAGGCAGTGGCGCAGGCCCCGCAGCCGTTGCAGCGATCGCGGTCGATACGAATGATTTTACGCAGCATATACAGTTCCTCCGTAGAAGTGGACGATGGTGTGTGTCAGGAAAAATGCGCCGTTTAGCGGATTTCCCTTGACTTGGATGCCTACAGCATACTATACTAAGACGGAGAAGTATGTTGTAAATCCAACAAACGAGAGGAAAATTATGGAAAACGTATGGGAACAGGTGCAGAAACTTCCGCTGTTTGAGGGGGTGTCCGAGGCGCTGCTGCCGTGTCTGCAGGGGTATGTGCGCACCTGCCGCAGGGGAGAGGTGCTGCTGCATGAGGGAGACCCCGCCCTGTGGATCGGCATTGTGCTGGAGGGGAGTGTGCAGATCAGCCGCAGTGACTATGACGGCAATCGGCACATCCTGACCGAGGTGGAGGCAGGCGGACTGTTTGCGGAGGCGTTTGCCTGCGCGGGACGGGCGGAGCTTCCGGTCAGTGTGACGGCGGAGACCGCCGTGCGGGCGCTGTTTTTATCCTGTGAGCGGCTGCTGACCCCCTGCACGCAGGGATGCGGCGAGCATCACCGTCTGATTCGCAATCTGGTGCGGCTGCTGGCGCAGAAGAACGAACGCCTCAACCGCAAAATCGAGCTGCTGTCCTGCCGCACCACCCGCGAAAAGCTGATGACCTATCTGGAGGGGGAGGCCCGGCGTGCCGGGTGCCGCCGCTTTGACATCCCCTACGACCGGCAGGAGCTGGCCGATTATCTCGGGGTGGAACGCAGTGCCATGTCCGCGGAGCTCGGGCGAATGCAACGGGAGGGGCTGCTTATGACCCGCCGGCGGCATTTCTGCCTGCCCGGCGGGCAGGAAAGCGGAGAATGAGAGGAATACCCGGGTGTCCGGCCTTATGGAGCAGGTCTTTTCTGCCCGGAAAGGCGGAAATTATGAGGCTAAGAGGAGAGATCGCCGCGGCCGCGGGTGGTCAGCCGCAGCTCGCCCTCGGTCTGCACCGTGTGAATCGGGTAAAGGCCCCACGGCAGAGCCCGGCGGGCCTGCTCCAACCGGCTGCGGCGGCAGAACCACCAGCCGATATCGGCCGAGAACAGGGAGGCCTCGGCGGGCGGTGCCCCGGAAAAGAGCACTAAATCGGCCGTGCGGTAAGCGGCGGGGAGCGATGCGGTGCTGCCGTCCTTCGGACAGATCAGCAGACGCGTCTGTCCGATGCGCAGCGCCCAGTAGCCGTCCTCCCAAGCCGTGAGTACGGTGTCGTTCCAAAAATCGGCGGCATTCTGCGGGCTGCACACGGCCAGCGGGCAGCCGGCCGCCTCCTCGGTCAGGTCATAGGAGGCGGGACGTGACACCACATAGCGCTTGGCCTGAGCGTCGGCGGCGAAGGAGGCAAAGGCCGGACCGAAGTCGGCGCTGTCTCCGATGACCGCGACCAGGTCGGGGGAGGTCAGGCCGCGCACGGACAGGGCGGCCGCCGCCGTATTCCAGCTGTCGGATTCGCCGGACAGGAGCAGGGCGCTGTGGCCGTCCCGTTCCAGCAGTACAGCGAGGCTGCCCCTCCCGTTGAGAGCAGTGATGACGGTGACGCCGCGCATGACGCCGGTGTGCAGCAGCATGCCGGAGGCGCAGGCAACCACGGACAGTGCCGCGGCGATGCGCAGTCCGCGGCCGCGCAGCAGCCGGAAGCCGCAGAGGCAGAGCAGAATACTGCCAATCAGGCCGAGCAGCAGGTAATTGTCCCGCAGGGGCAGCAGAATCCCGGACAGGAGACGGGTGACGGTCAGCAAATAGCGGCCCAGAAGCTGTGTGATCCCGCGAAACGGGAGACACAGGGACGCGGCGATACTGCCCGTGAGCAGAGTGAGCAGTCCGCCGCCGAGAAACAGCATGGCGGGCGTGACCGCCAGCAGGTTGGTGAGCGGGGCCGACAGGGACAGCTCACGGTAGAGATAGGCGGTCAGCGGAAGCAGCGGCAGGGTGGCCGCCGCGGTGACGCAGAGGGAGGACAGAATCCACGCGGGAATTCTGCGCAGTCCGGTTTCGTGCGGCTTCAGCCGGCAGGCGGAAAAGGCCGCACGCTGCAGAGACGGCTCCAGCACCAGCAGGCCCCATGTGGAGCCGAAGGAGAGCAGCAGTCCGATATCGTAGGCGGCATAGGGATCCGCCAGCATCAGCAGAAGCAGGGCAAGCCCGAGGGAATTGCGGCTGTCCGGCTGACGGCGAAAGCACAGGCCGAGCAGCCACAGCGCATGCAGCAGTCCCGACCGGACGACGGAGGGCGTCAGGCCGATGAACAGGGCGAAGAACAGCAGGGCCGCCAGGGTACACGGAGCCGCGGCCGTGCGCGGCAGACGCAGACGGCGCAGCAGGGTGTACAGCGACAGCGTGACGGCGGAGACGTGCAGACCGGAGACCACCAGCAGATGGGAGACGCCGCTTCCGCGAAAGGCATCGCGTAGGGAGGCGGACAGAAAGCTCTTGTCTCCGAGACAGATGGCGGCCGCCAATGCGCCCTCGTCGCCGGGCATCAGGGTGAGCAGGCGCGCGACGGCCGCCTCACGCAGTGCGGTGATGCGGTCGGATACGGTCGGAGCCGTCGGCTCCAGACGAACCGTGCGCTCGCCGGCGTAGGCGCAGAGATAGACGCCTCCGGCCTTTCTTGTCGGCAGCAGGGCGGTCTCCTCCGCGGCGGAGGGAACCGCCGACAGCTCGGCCACGGTTTCGATGCGGTCACCGCGTGCGGGAGGGGATACCTGCTCCGGCAGATACAGCCAGAGCAGGGTACCGGCGGGGAGCGTGCCCGCGTCCGTTTTCAGCTCACAGTAGGAAAAGCCCGAGGCGGTCTGTGTCACCTGCCGCACCCGGCCGGTGACGGTCTGCACCGTGCCGTCCAGGCGGAGCAGCGGGCGGTAGACCAGCAGCTCCTTGGCGGAAAACGCGCAAAAGGCGATGCACGCCGCAGCGAGCATCGCCCTGATCGGGACGGTATGGACAGCTTCCGAATGCACCAGCCATGTGCCGAGAAGGCCGAGCAGGCAGAGAATCCCCAGCACTGCCGTAATACGCAGAGAAACCAGCCCGGCACAAAGCAGCGCCAGGAAATAGGCCAGCCCGATTCCGTAAAACGGTCGCTTCATAGCAGGCACCTCACACTGTCCAAAGACCGGAGGGTTAATCGGCAAAGAACAGGGGCAGCGGCTCGAGGAAGAAGATATCCTTCCGCTGAACGGCATCGCCCTCGGCCAGAATGGCGCACTGGCCGGCAATCAGGCCTCCGGCGGTCTCCACCAGTCGGTCGAGCGCGTGCAGCGACTCGCCCGTGCTGATCACATCGTCCACGATGAGCACGCGCTTGCCGCGGATAAGGTCGGCCTCCGCGCCGTCCAGATACAGCGTCTGCTCCTTGTCGGTGGTGATGGAGCGGACGTTGACCGAGATGGGGTTCGGCATATACAGCTTCGGATATTTCCGCGCGATGAAGTACGGCTTGCCGCTCTGGCGCGCCATCTCATACACGAGCGGAATGCCCTTGGCCTCCGCCGTCAGCAGCACGTCGAATTCCGGCGCCTTTTTCAGCAGCGCAGCGGAGGCATCCACCGTCAGCTCGACATCTCCGAAGATGACGAAGGCGGCAATGCTCACTTTGTCGTTGAGGGGGCACAGCGGCAGATGCCGCTCGTGTCCGGCAATGGTCATAGTATACTCTTTCTGCATGGTATATTTCCTCCCGTCGGCCTGTGCTCAGGCCTTTTTCTTGGCGGCATCCTTCATTCGCTGTTCCTTGGACAAAACCCGCTTGCGCAGGCGAATGCTCTTGGGGGTAACCTCCACCAGCTCGTCATCGTTGATGAACTCGAGCGACTGCTCGAGTGACAGGGTCACCGGCGGCGTCAGGCGCAGGGCCTCGTCCGAGCCGGCGGCACGCATGTTGGTGACGTGCTTTTTCTTGCATACGTTGACGACGATGTCGTCGCTTTTCGGGGATTCCCCGACGATCATGCCCTCATACACCGGGACGGCCGGGCCGACAAACAGAATGCCGCGGTCCTGGGCGTTAAAGAGGCCGTAGCTGGTGGTTTCGCCGGTCTCGTAGACGACCAGCGAGCCCTGTACACGCTGCGGAATGTCGCCCTTGTATTCCTCATAGCCGTCAAAAATGCTGTTCATGATGCCGTGGCCGTTGGTGTCGGTCAGGAACTGCTGGCGGTAGCCCATCAGGCCGCGGGCGGGAATACGGAATTCCAGATGGCTGATGCCGGTGTCGCGGGTGCCCATGTTGACGATTTCCGCCTTGCGGGTTCCAAGCTTTTCCATGACGGCGCCGACATAGGTCTCCGGCACCTCGATCATGAGCAGCTCCATCGGCTCAAGCAGCTTGCCGCGCTCGTCGTGCTTATAAATGACGCGCGGGTGGCTCACGGCAAACTCAAAGCCCTGCCGCCGCATGGTTTCGATCAGGATGGACAGGTGCAGCTCGCCGCGCCCGGAGACCTCAAAGGCATCGGTGGTGTCCGTCTCCGCCACGCGCATGGAGACGTTGGTCTCCACCTCCTTGAACAGGCGGTCGCGCAGATTGCGGCTGGTGACGTATTTGCCCTCCTTGCCGGCGAACGGGCTGTTATTGACCATAAAGACCATGGAGATGGTCGGCTCGTCGATGTGGACAAACGGCAGCGGCTCCACGTGCTCGGGGTCACAGGCGGTCTCACCGATGTTCAGGTCGGTAATTCCGCTGACCGAGACCAGGTCGCCGAGCCCGGCGCTTTCGCACTCCGCGCGGCGCAGTCCCTCGAACTGGTACAGCTTGCCGATGCGGGCGGGGACGGCCCTGCCGTCCGCCTTGCAGAGCGTCACGGCCTGGCCGGTCTTGACACGGCCGCGCTCCACGCGTCCGATGCCGATGCGGCCGACGTAGTCGTCGTAGTCGATGTTGGAGAAGCGGAGCTGCAGCGGGCCGTCCGGGTCACCGACCGGCGCCGGTACATAGCGGAGGATGGCCTCAAACAGCGGCTCCATGGTGCCCTCGCGCACGTTCGGGTCGGTCGAGGCGTAGCCGTCGCGCGCCGAGGCGTAGATGACGGGGAAGTCAAGCTGGTCCTCGTCGGCTCCAAGCTCGATGAACAGGTCGATCAGCTCGTCGATGACCTCGGCGGGACGTGCGCCGTCCCGGTCGATCTTGTTGATGACGACAAGCGGGCGCTTGCCCGCCTCCAGTGCCTTCTTCAGCACAAAGCGCGTCTGCGGCATACAGCCCTCGAAGGCATCAACCAGCAGCAGCACACCGTCCACCATCAGCAGGATCCGCTCCACCTCGCCGCCGAAGTCCGCGTGGCCCGGGGTGTCCACGATGTTGATTTTGGTGTCCTTATAGTGGACGGAGGTGTTCTTGGACAGAATGGTGATGCCGCGCTCACGCTCCAGATCGTTGGAGTCCATCACGCGGTCGGCCACCTGCTCGTTATCGCGGAAGATGCCGCTCTGGCGCAGCAGCTGATCGACCAGCGTCGTCTTACCGT
>URYX01000093.1 GCA_900552225.1 uncultured Oscillospiraceae bacterium
GATCTACACGTAAGGAGTCGTCGGCAGCGTCAGATGTGTATAAGAGACAGGAATATACCTACTATGCTTCCCCGAACCGCCTGGTCTATGAGAGCGAGGCCTACCGGGAGGAGATGGGCGAGGAGGCCATGACCACCCTGTATCCGGAGCTCGGGAGCTTTGCCGCGCAGTATAATCAGCTGGCCTTCCGCAGCCTCGATGCCGATATGTTGAACTATATGAATACGCTGTGGGAAAATGTCAAAATCAACTGACGCGGATGCCGGTTCACGGCCGCGCAGTCTCACGAAGTACTGGAAAGCCTCTGCCGTTTGTGCGGCAGAGGCTTTTTGTCTGCCTTCCGCAGCGGCTTTGACCCGGTCCGCCTTCCTTTTTGACACGGGCGGCGTGTCCGGCGCATACGCTGATAGAGAAAAACGCGAGGAAGGGGAGCGGGTCTATGGAGGGCTTTCGGCCGGTGGCACGGTTTTTTATGGGAGCTAACACGCCGCAGGGCTTTGTCGGATTTCCGGAGGAGCTGTACAGCGCCGGGGAGGGGTGGCAGGTTTTTTTGATCAAGGGCGGCCCCGGCTGCGGAAAATCGACGCTGATGCGCAGTCTGGCGCACCGGATGGCGGAGGTAGGGCAGGAGACGGAGGAGATACGCTGTTCCTCCGACCCCCGGTCGCTGGATGGTGTCATTTTCCGGGACAGCCGGCAGTGCGTGCTGGATGCCACGGCCCCGCATATTCTGGAGCCGCGCTACTGGGATGCCGTGGAAACGGTGCTTCCGGTGGACGGATGCATCCGTGCGGAGGAGGTGGCGGCTCATCGGGAGGCCGTGATGGAGCTGACGGGGGAGTGCGGCCGACAGCATGAGCGTGTACGTAGCTTCCTGGCGGCTGCCGCGTCACTGCTTGCGGACGGCTGGCGTCTGGCGGCGGAGCAGACGGACCGGGATAAGATGCACGCTACGGCGACGCAGCTTGTCAAACGGGAGCTGGGATCGGGCGGTGCCCGCCCGGGACGGCGGCAGCGCCGCTTCCTCAGCGCCGTGACGCCGGAGGGCCTGACCGTGTTTCAGGAGACGCTCGGGGCGCTGTGTCCGCGCATCTTTTCTCTGGAGGACGAGAGCGGCGCCGTGGCTCCGCTGTTTTTACAGGCGGCGGAGGAGCAGGCACGCGCCCTGGGATGGGATTGCCTGACCTGTGTCTGTCCCCTGAATCCGGCCCGTACCGAGCATCTGCTGATACCGGAGGCCGGGGTGGCCTTCACCACCTCCAACAGCTATCATAAGGCGGACTTTCCGGTATACCGCCGCCTGCATGCGGCACGCTTCCTGCCGGCCGAGTCGCTGCGCGGGTACCGTCCGCGGCTTTCGTTCGAACGACGCGCGGTGCGGGAGCTGCTTGGAGAGGCCGCTTCGGCGGCCGCGGAGGCCAAGCGGCTGCACGATCGGCTCGAGAGCTATTATTCCCCGGCGATGGACTGGGAGGCGATGGCGGCGCTCGAGAAAAAGACGTGGGACAGCATGTGCCGCCGGCTGATTACGCAGCGCTCCGTAAAATCTTGATTTTTTTTGAAAAAACACTTGCATTTTGTCGGAAAGTGTGTATAATGAGAACAGATGTTCGGAACACTTGTTCGATTTCCGGACGCAGGAAACACACGCCGGTCACCGACCGGGAAGGCGGGATGCAGAATGTTGTACAGTGGAATCGCAGTGGCTTTGCTCGGAGGAGTGGGGCTTTACGGAATGGTGATGGCGCATTTTGCCAGAACACGGCAGGTGGCGTTGACGCTCCTGCTGATGGCGGGCATTGAGGTATGGCTCGGCGGCGTGCTGGACGTCGGCGCGGTGCCGGCTCTGACGGTGGTGCTGTGGCTGCTGCGGGCGGCGGCTGTGGCGTTGTGTATCAAGGCGGTGCGCGAGGATCGGCGCGCCTGGGAGCGCCGCGAGCAGCGGAAGGCCTCCTGCCGTCGCCGTATGCGCTGTGCGCAGATGCCCGTGCATGCTCTGCCGCAGGCGGAGGAGTCCCGCCGTGCCGTACCGTGCGCCTGAGTCTTGACCACGGCTGCTTCGGAGCCGAGCGGCTCTTTGAAAATTGTATCCCGGAACGGCAAGGCCGTGCGGAAAGTCGCTGCTGACGCAGCGCTGGTCTGCGCGGCCTTTTTGCGTTTTAAAAAACTCTGTGCCGTGCGCTGTTTCGACGGGTTTTGAGGGTATAAACGGATATACTGGAATGTACCCTGTCCGACCGACAGAGTATTTTTTGGAACAGCTACACAGACGGAGTACACGCTATCGATGATTATTGCACAAATAAGAGATAGGCTCAGAAAAGATATTGGGTAAAGTTTTCCAAATATCCCTTGCCAAACGGCAACGGATTTGCTATACTGTAAGAGAAAACACGGGAAGGGATCGGATTTGGCTCTCTCCGCGGGGCGGGGACGGCGAAATACGGTCGAAATCGGGCGGATACTGCGGCGGAAAGGTGAACGGTATGGCAGGATGGGATTGGAAAACGGAAGGGGCTCCGCGCTGCCGGGACGGAGTGGATTGCCGTGCCTATGAGCGCTTGGGCTGCCATAAAACGGCCAACGGAGGCATGCGCTTTGCCGTGTGGGCGCCGCGGGCCAGCGTCGTTTCGCTCTGCGGCGACTTCAACGGCTGGCAGCCGGACGCGCTGCCCCTGACGCGCGGAGAGGACGGCGTATGGGAGATCGAGATTTCCGAGCTCCCGGTCTACACGGCCTATAAGTATCATATTGTAGGGGAGGACGGACGGGCCGTCATGAAGTCCGACCCCTATGCCTATCATTTCGAGACGCGGCCGTCCAATGCCTCCAAGGTGTGCTTTTTGGAGGACTACGAGTGGCAGGACGGGGCATGGATGCAGGGAAAGCCGCAGCGTCCGCTCTACGATACGCCGATCAATATCTACGAGGTGCATCTCGGCTCGTGGCGCCGCTATCCGGACGGACAGCCGCTGTCCTATGAAAAGCTGGCGGAGGAGCTGGTGCCGTATGTGGCGGAGATGGGCTATACCCATGTGGAGCTGCTGCCGGTCAGCGAATATCCCTACGACGGCTCGTGGGGGTATCAGGTGACGGGCTATTTCGCCCCCACCTCGCGCTACGGAACGCCTGAGCAGTTTATGGCCCTTGTGGATCGGTTCCATCAGGCGGGCATCGGCGTGATCCTCGACTGGGTGCCGGCGCATTTCCCGAAGGACGAACAGGGGCTGTACCGCTTTGACGGCTCGCCCTGCTACGAATATGCGGACCCGCGCAAGGGAGAGCACCGCGAATGGGGAACCTGCGTGTTTGACTACGGCCGGCCGGAGGTGCAGAGCTTCCTGATCTCCAGTGCGCTGTTCTGGCTGGAAAAATACCACGCAGACGGTATCCGTGTGGATGCCGTGGCCTCCATGCTGTATCTGGACTATGGCCGCAAGGACGGCGAATGGGTGCCGAACCGCTACGGCGGACGGGAAAATCTGGAGGCGGTGACCTTTCTGCGCCGCCTGAATGAGGCGGTGTTCGCGTCCTATCCCTATACCCTGATGATCGCGGAGGAATCGACGGCGTGGCCCCTGGTGTCGCGGCCGACAGCGGACGGCGGCCTCGGCTTCAATTATAAGTGGAACATGGGCTGGATGAATGACATGCTGCGGTACATGGCCACCGATCCGCTGTTCCGGCGGCACAATCAGAACGCGCTGACGTTTTCGCTGTGCTATGCCTTTTCGGAAAACTTTGTGCTGCCTGTCTCGCACGACGAGGTGGTGCACGGCAAGGGGTCGCTCATCGGCAAAATGCCGGGGGAATATGCGGAAAAATTTGGCAATGTCCGTGCATTTCTTGGTTATACGATGGCACATCCCGGCAAAAAGTTGCTGTTTATGGGCTGTGAATTCGGACAGTTCCGCGAATGGGATTTTGCCGGGGAGCTGGACTGGCTTCTGCTCGATTATGAATCGCACCGCATGCTGCAGCACTTCACGCGCTCGCTGAATCGGTTCTACCGCGAAAATGAGCCGATGTGGGATAACGATTTTAACTGGGACGGGTTTTCCTGGATCGCCAACGACGACTGCGCCCAAAGCGTGATTGCATTCCGGCGGATCGCGCGCTCCGGGCGCGAGCTCACGGTCGTCTGTAATTTTACCCCCGTGCGGCGGGAGCACTACCGCATCGGTGTGCCGCAGAAGGGAAGCTATACGGAGGTGTTTACCACCGATGCCGCCGAATTCGGCGGCACGGACTGCCGCAACGGGACGGTGGCGGCGGAGCCCGTGCCGATGCACGGGCTTGAGCAGTCCGTGGAGCTGACGCTGCCGCCGCTGTCTGCGGTGTTTCTGGAGCACCGCGCCGGACGGAGACGCCGGAGGCGGGAGGATGCATGAAAAAACCGGGCGGGCCGCCCGCAAGGATATCTGATAAGGAGGAGTCTGTATGTTTCGCAAGCAGGAATGCGTGGCCATGCTGCTCGCAGGAGGGCAGGGGAGCCGGCTGTATGCGCTGACGCAGCGCATCGCCAAGCCGGCGGTGCCCTACGGGGGGAAGTACCGCATCATCGATTTTCCGCTGTCCAACTGCGTCAATTCCGGCATTGAGACGGTGGGGGTGCTGACGCAGTATCAGCCGCTCGAGCTGAACGAATACATCGGTTCGGGGGAGCCGTGGGATCTGGACCGGATCGATGCCGGTGTCCATGTGCTGCCGCCGTACCAGCGCAGCAAGGGCGGGGATTGGTATAAGGGGACGGCCAACGCCATCTACCAGAACATCCCGTTTATTGAGCGCTATGACCCGGAGTATGTGCTGGTGCTTTCGGGCGACCATATCTATAAGATGGACTACTCCAAGATGATTGCGTTCCACAAGGAGCATGAGGCGGCCTGTACAATCGCGGTGATCGAGGTGCCGCTCGAGGAGGCCAGCCGGTTCGGCATTCTGAATACGCACGAGGACGGCGCTATCTATGAGTTTGACGAAAAGCCCGCCGTCCCGAAAAACAATCTGGCCTCCATGGGTATTTACGTGTTCAACTGGAGGGAGCTGCGGCGTTACCTCGAGCAGGACGAGGAAAACCCGCATTCGAGCAACGATTTCGGGAAGGACGTGCTCCCGACGATGCTGCGGGGGGGCGAGCGGATGTTTGCCTATCGGTTTGAGGGCTACTGGAAGGATGTCGGGACCATCGACAGCCTGTGGGAGGCCAACATGGATCTGCTCAACCCGAAGGTGCCGCTGGATATGAGCGATCTGTCGTGGCGCATCTATTCCCGCAACCCCGGGCTTCCGCCGCACTATATCGGGCCGCACGCCGAGGTACAGAACAGCATGATCACCGAGGGCGGCAACGTCTGCGGCAAGGTGGATTTCTCGGTGCTGTTTTCCGGCGTGACGGTGGAGGAGGGGGCGGAGATCCGCGACTCCATCCTGATGCCGGGAACGCATGTGAAGCGGGGAGCCCGCGTGCAGTATGCCATCCTGGCGGAGAACGTCACGGTGGAGGAGAACGCGGTCATCGGTCAGCGGCCGGAGGAGGCGGAGGACGCCCGGAGGTGGGGCGTCGCCGTGGTGGCCTCCGGCGTGACAGTGGGAGCCTCGGCGGTGGTGCCCGCCAAGGCCATGCTGAATCATGATGTCAAGGAGGGCGAGCGGGTATGACGACGAAGGCAATCGGACTTATTTTTCCCAACCGGTACGATGAGCGGCTGCACGAGATGACGGCGCACCGCGCGTTCGGCTCGGTGCCGTTCGGCGGCCGGTACCGCCTGATCGATTTTCCGCTGTCCAATATGGTGCACGGCGGCATCAGCAAGGTCGGAATCCTGACGAAAAGCCATTACCATTCGCTGATGGATCACATCGGCTCGGGCAAGGCGTGGGATCTGTCCCGCAAAAATGAGGGGCTGTATTTCCTGCCCTCGCTGACGATGCAGGACGATCAGTACGACGGCCGGATCGTGCCGCTGTCCAACATTTTCCGCTTTATGGAGCACAGCAAGGAGCGGTATGTGGTGCTGTCGGACTGCCATGTTATCGGCAATATCCGCTACCGTGACCTGATCGAGACGCACGCCGCCTCGGGCGCGGAAATCACGGTGGCCTACCGCCGCGGGGAGGTGCCGGCGCTGCCCGATGCGCTGACCCTGGAGGTGGACGGCAACGGCCCGGCCAAGGCCCTGTATATCGGGGCGGCTCCCGCCGGGGAGACGGCCTGCGGGCTCGGTATTTACGTGATGGAGAAGGACCGGCTGATGGAGCTGGTGCGGGAGGCGATGAGCCGCGGCCGTATGAACTTTGAACGCGATATCGTGCAGAAGCGGGCGGAGGCCGGCGGCGTTTACGGCTATGAGGTGACGGATTATACCCGGATGATTACCTGCCTTGGGGATTACTACGAGGCCAATATGGAGCTGATGCGGCAGGAGGTGAGAGAGAAGCTGTTCCCGGCGAATTACCCGATTTACACCAAGGTGCGGGACTGCTGCCCGGCCATCTACGGCCTGGATGCGGAGGTGTCCGATTCCCTGGTGGCGGACGGAAGCCGCGTGGAGGGTACCGTGCGTCATTCGATCCTGTTCCGCAACGTGTCGGTGGAGAAGGGGGCCGTGATTGAAAACTGCATTGTGATGCAGGGCGCGGTCATCCGCAGGGGCTCACAGCTTGACTGCATTATTATGGATAAGGACGTGCAGGTGCAGGAAAACCGCACGCTGCGCGGACACAGGAAATACCCGCTGTATGTATCCAAGGGACGGAATATCTGAGAGGGGGAGACACACACCATGAAGGTATTGTACATTGCCAGCGAGGCGCTGCCGTTTGCCGCGTCCGGAGGACTTGCGGATGTGGCGGGCTCTCTGCCCGGCGCTCTCGCCGCTCAGGGCGCGGAGGTGGCGGTGATCCTGCCCCTCTACCAGCAGGTGAAGGCCC
>URYX01000094.1 GCA_900552225.1 uncultured Oscillospiraceae bacterium
CGTTTTCCTCGTCGAGTCCCGTCAGCGCCACCAGCACGTCGGCCTCGGCCATGCCCTCCTCCCGCAGGGTTTCGCGGTCGCTGCCGTCTCCGAGAATCACGGTAGCACGCGGCAGCTTATCCGACAGCTCCTCGCAGCGCTGCCGGTTCTGCTCGATAATCTTGACATGGATGCCCGCCTCAATCAGCTGCTGCGCGAGGTAAAAGCTCACCCGGCCGCCGCCGACAATCATCGCCGTGCGCGCCTTGGGGCCGATCAGCCCCAGCACACGGAAAAGCTGCGTAATTTCGTTCGGCGTGGCGGTCAGGCTGATCAGATCGCCCTCCTGCAGCACAAAATCGCCGCGCGGAATCGTCACCTCTCCGTCGCGCTGCACGGCGCAGACCAGCACGCGGGTATGGAATTTGCGGTACAGCTCTGCCAGCGGCTGCCCGATCAGCGGGCTGCCCGCCGCCACCTTGACCTCCACCATTTCCACGCGGCCCTTGGCAAAAAAATCCACCTTCATGGCCGAGGGGAAGCGGATGATCCGCGCGATCTCCGTCGCGGCCGCCTGCTCGGGATTGAGCGTCATGCTGAGTCCGAGCTCCTCCCGCATGGAGAGAACGATTTTGGCGCATTCCGGATCGCGGACACGCGCAATGGTGTGCCGCGCCCCGAGACGGCGCGCCACCAGACAGCACAGAATGTTGATTTCATCCGTGGAGGTCACGGCAATCAGCAGATCGGCCTCCGGTACTCCGGCCTCGGTCAGCACCTCCGCGTTGAGTCCGTTGCCGCACACGCAGCCGATATCCAGCGCGTTGCCGGATGCACGCAGCAGGTCGGCGTTTTTATCGACCAATACAATATCGTAGCCTTCCTCCGCCAGGCGCCGCGCCAACGAATGCCCGAGCTTTCCGTCTCCTACGATGACAATATGCATGATGTTTTATACCCTTCTTTCCCTGTCCGTGCACAACGGACAGATCCGGTCGTTTCCCTAAAGGCCCTCTCTGCCGTTCCCGCTTAAGGGAACAAAGCCAAGGGCATTATACACCCTTTTCACCCGTTATGCAACCCCCGCCGCGAAAAAGAAGAAGGCGGTGTCTCTGCAGCTTTGCTCGGTGACCGATCCTGCTGCGGCGATACCCCGAAATGCCGTTTATAGGCGCGGAAGAAGGCGGTATATTCCCGGAAGCCGCAGGCCTCCGCCACACGCGTCGGGGCCTCGCCGGCCGCCAGCATTGCCTTCGCCGCAAACAGGCGCTTGACCGTCACATATTCCCACACGGAGGAACCGATCTGCCGGCGGAACACCCGGTTCAGCTGTGACCGGCTGAGATAAAAGTGTTCTCCGATCCGGGACAGCGACAGCTCCTCAAACAGATGGCGGTTGATATAGGCCGCAATCTCCGCCGCACCGCCCGCCGGAGGGGATGCGGACTGCCGTACCGTGCCGCTCGCCTCCGTCAGCTCATACAGCAGCGGCAGCAGGTAGTAACGGCGCTCCTCCGGTGTCCCGACCTCACAGATACGGCGGATATAATAGTCCCAGCGGCGATCCGGAAACAGCGCCGCCTCGTAGCGGTTGAATCTTCCGAGCGGACGCTCCTCAAACAGCGGCTGCAGCAGCCGCTGCCGTTCCTCCGGCGTCAGAGCGGAGGCGGAAAAGCTGACCGTCATCCGCTCATAGGGAACCGCCGACCGCACCGCCAGGCGGTGCGTTTCCGAGCGGCACATCAGCATCAGGTCTCCACGCCGCAGCGGATACACGTGTCCCTCAACCACGTACTCCGCGTTGCCGGACAAAAAGCAGAGAATCTCATAGGTATCGTGGGTATGCAGCACAAAATCCTCCGGCTGGGGTGAAGCACTGTAGCGGTGCTCCCCGATGATGACCGGCTCCGTCATGGATATCTCCTCCCCTCCGCGGCCAGCGGTTCCGTTTTCTCCCTTTAGCATAGCACGGTATGCGCCGATTTGCAATGCTATTTTGCATTGATTTTCTATAGATTTTCCGCCGGGCATCCGCTATACTGAGAGACAGAATAAGGAGGGATGGTATGAAGCTGACATTTCGCTGGTACGGGCCCGGAGATCCGGTGACCCTGGAACAGATCCGACAGATTCCGACCGTCAGCGGCATTGTCTCGGCGGTCTATGACGTCCGCCCGGGCGAGCCCTGGAGCCGGAAGAGCATTGCGGCGCTGAAGCGGGAGGCCGCGGACTGCGGCCTGGCCTTCGAGGTGGTGGAAAGCGTTCCCGTGCCGGAGGACATCAAGCTCGGCACCGAGCGGGCCCCTGTCCTGACAGAGCACTACTGCGAAACCGTCCGCCGGCTGGGCGAGGCGGGAATCCGCTGCATCTGCTACAATTTCATGCCGGTGTTCGACTGGATGCGCAGCGATCTGAACCGCGCGCAGCCGGACGGAGCTCACGCGCTGGCCTACGACGAGGAGACCGTGCGGCAGATGGATCCGCTGACGGGAGAGCTTGCGCTGCCCGGCTGGGACACCAGCTACCGCAAAGAGGAGCTGCAGTCCCTGCTGCGTGCCTATCAGGCGCTCGGTGAGGAGGGCCTGTGGCGCAATCTGCAGACCTTCTTAGAGGCGGTCATTCCCGTGGCGGCCGCGGCCGGTGTCTGCATGGCCGTCCATCCGGACGATCCGCCCTGGAGCATTTTCGGCCTGCCGCGCATTCTCACCAACCGCACCAACCTGCGGCGATTCCTCGACCTGGTGCCGGATGTGCACAACGGACTCACCTTCTGCACCGGGTCGCTCGGTGCCGATCCGGGCAACGATCTCCCCGCCATGGCCGCTGAATTTGCTGACCGCATTCACTTTGCGCATCTGCGCAATATCCGTATCACCGGATACCGACAGTTCGAGGAGGTGGCACACCCGAGCGCCTGCGGCTCGCTCGACCTGTACGCCATCGTCAAAGCCCTGCACAGTCACGGCTTCGACGGCTATGTCCGCCCCGACCACGGGCGGATGATCTGGGGTGAGAGCGGCTGCGGCGGCTACGGCCTGTACGACAGAGCTCTCGGAGCAGCTTATCTGACCGGATTATGGGAAGCAGTGGAAAGGAGCGATCGGTCATGAATGCAACCGTTGTCATCACCGGGGCGGGAGGGGTCCTCTGCTCCGGCTTTGCGGAGCATCTGGCCGAGCAGGGATACCGTGTGGCCCTGCTCGACCTGAACGGCGAAGCGGCCGAGGCCGCGGCACAGCGCATCACCGCCTCCGGCGGTACCGCGCGGGCCTACGCCTGCAACGTTCTGAAGCGGGAGGAGCTGCGCGCCGTGCATGCCCGCATACGGGAGGAGCTCGGAGCCTGCGATATTCTGATTAACGGAGCCGGCGGCAACTCGCCGCGCTGCACCACGGTACACGAGGAATACGTCCCGGGCGACGAAACCTCTCAGGAGCTGCTGACCTTCTTCAACATGGAGGAGGCCGGATTTGACTTTGTCTTTGACCTCAACCTGAAGGGCGTCCTGCTGCCGACCCAGGAATTTCTCCCGGACATGCTCGGGCGGGAGGGCTGCTCCGTGCTGAACATCTCCTCCATGAATGCCTACCGTCCGCTGACCAAGATTCCCGCCTATTCCGCCGCCAAGGCCGCTGTCTCCAATCTGACGGCTTGGCTGGCCGTTCATTTTGCCAAAACGGGAATCCGTGTCAACGCACTGGCCCCCGGCTTTTTCGTCACCCGTCAAAACCGTGACCTGCTGTTTGCCGCGGACGGCACCCCCACTCCGCGCACCGACAAAATCCTGCGCGCAACCCCCATGGGACGCTTCGGCAGACCGGAGGAGCTGTACGGTACGGTGGACTGGCTGCTCAACGCCGCCTGTTCGGGGTTCGTCACCGGCATTACCGTTCCCGTGGACGGCGGCTTCTCCGCCTACGCGGGGGTCTGACAGGAGGACGCCATGCGTGAATTTTACAAGGATCGGCTTGCGGTAGTCCTGGAGGACAGCCGCGAAAAAATGGGACAGCGGGCCGCGCGGGACATTGCCGCGGCCATGCGCGCCCTCCTGCGCGAGCAGGAGGAGATTGCCATGGTGTTTGCGGCGGCTCCCTCTCAAAACGAGACCCTGCATTTTCTGATACGGGAGCCGGAGCTTGACTGGACGCGCGTCCGCGCCTTCCATATGGACGAATACATCGGCCTGCCCGAGGGGGCCCCGCAGAGCTTCGGGCGGTATCTGGCCGGACACCTGTTCGAGCGGGTGCCGTTTCGCAGCGTGGAATACATCTGTACCGCAGCCGCCGACCCTGCCGGGGAGTGTGCACGGTATACGCAGCTGCTGACGCAATACCCCACCGACATCGTCTGCCTCGGCATCGGTGAAAACGGGCATATTGCCTTCAACGACCCGGGCGTTGCCGATTTTCACGACCCGGCGCTGGTCAAGCCCGTCCGTCTGGACGAGGCCTGCCGCCGGCAGCAGGTACACGACGGCTGTTTTGCCGCTTTGGAGGACGTGCCCCGGTATGCGCTGACCCTGACGGTTCCGGCGCTCTGCCGTGCCCGGTATCTGTTCTGCTCCGTGCCGGCCGCCACCAAGGCGGCTGCCGTGCGGGAAATGCTGACCACCGACCGCATTGACGAGCACTGCCCCTGCAGCATTCTGCGCACACATGAAGGAGCACACCTGTACTGCGACCCGGACAGCGCCGCGGAGGTAGCTCTATGATCCGGCGGCTGCACAGCCGACGGATTGTCTGTCCGGACGGCATACGGGACGGATTTGTCTATACGGACGGCGGGCGGATTGCCGCCGTCACCGGGGATATGCTGCCCTGCGACGAGGAGCGGGAGCTCGGAGAGCAGCTGCTCTGCCCCGGTCTGATTGATCTGCACGTGCACGGGGCCGCCGGCTTTGATTTCGGCAGCAGTGACGCCCGGGGCATCGCTGCGGCGGCCGAGTACCACCTGCACCACGGCACCACCGCCCTGCTGCCGACGCTGACCAGCAGCACACCCGAGGCCCTGTGCCGGGCTCTGGAGGCGCTGCGGGAATGCCGAGAGTCCTGTCTCACCCGTGCGCAGCTTCTCGGCGCGCATCTGGAGGGGCCCTATTTTTCTCCGACCCAGTGCGGCGCTCAGGATCCCGCGCTCATCACCGCCCCCATACCCGCTGATTACGAAAGGATTCTGCAGCACTACGGAGATGAAATTGCCCGGTGGAGCTATGCTCCCGAGCGCGACGCGGGAGAGGTTTTTTGCCGGGCACTGGTCCGCCGCGGCGTTCTTCCCTCCGCAGGGCACACCGATGCCACGGGGGACGACATGGCGCGGGCCTTTGCCGCCGGCTGCCGCCTGGTAACGCATCTGTATTCCTGCACCTCCACCGTCACCCGTGACCACGGCTTCCGCCGACTCGGCGTCATCGAATACGCCTTTCTCAACCGGGAGATGGATGTGGAGATCATTGCCGACGGCGCACATCTTCCGCCGGAGCTCATCCGCATGATTGTCGGCATCAAGGGAGCGGAGCATACCGCGCTGGTCACCGACGCGCTCTCGCTCACCGGTACCGACCGGACCGAGGCCTCGGTCGGCAGCGTTCCCTGTCTCTTGGAGGACGGTGTCTGCAAGCTGCGGGACCGCAGCGCCTTCGCCGGCAGCATCGCCACCGCCGACCGTCTGGTGCGCGTCTGTGTACAGCAGGCGGGCCTGCCGCTGACGCAGGCCGTTGCCATGGCCTCCGCCACTCCGGCCCGCATCCTCGGTCTGCCCCGCAAGGGACGCATAGAGCCCGGCTGCGATGCCGATTTTGCGGTCATGAACGACCGGCTCGAGGTCACCGGGGGATGGGTCGGCGGCGAGCCGGTATAACCGATATAACCGGTTTTTGAAACAATGCCTGCGGCAGATTTTTTGCCGCAGGCATTGTTTCAGTGATAATTTACCGTGCGCTCAACGGTCTCCGAAGGCCATCACGAGGCTCTCGATTCCGAGCAGTATCAGATAGACCGCCGCCATGTATCCCAGCAGCTGCAGCGTCCAGGAGGACACGACGGGATCCAGCATCAGCACACCCATGGCCAGACCGAAGCTGTTCACCACCAGCGCGAAGATGCTGTAGGAGCGTCCCCGCCACAGACGGATCACATCCAGTCGGCACAGCTGCGCGATACAGTGCGCCATGAACCAGACCGGCACCAGCGCGGACAGGGCCCACCGGCCGGTATCGGGGTAAACGATCAGCATGATGCCGCACATCACGCTCAGAATACCGGAGATCAGCGACAGGATCGGGGCAAAGCCCGTATACCGCTCCCACCGGATAAACAGCAGGATATCCCCGACGCCCATCCAAACCGCCAGCACGCCGTACAGCACCGTAATCCACGCCAGCATATTGCCGGGGTAGCACCACGTCAGCACGCCGAGCGCAATCAGCAGAACCCCCGTAACGGCCTCCGCGAGGCTCCAGCCGGAACGCCGCTTCATACCTGCGTCCCTTCTTTCTTCAGAATGGCCATGAACTCCTGGCCGGTGATGGTCTCCTTCTCGTACAGATACTGCGCCAGCTCATCCAGCTTGCCGCGATTCTCCCGCAGGAGCGCAGCGGCCTTCCCGTGCTGCCGCTTGACCAGCTCGACTACCTTGCGGTCGATCTCCTTCTGCGTCTCCGCCGAGCAGGCAAGCGTCGTATCACCGCCGAGGTACTGGTTTGTCACCGTCTCCATTGCGACCATGTCAAATTCATCGGTCATGCCGTAACGGGTGATCATCGCACGGGCAAGCTTCGTCGCTTGCTCAATGTCGTTGGAGGCGCCGGTCGTAATCTGTCCAAATACGATCTCCTCCGCCGCACGGCCGCCGGTCAGCGTGGCAATTTTGTTTTCCAGTTCTTCTTTCGTCATCAGCACCTTGTCGTTCTGCTCGACCTGCATGGTGTAGCCGAGCGCACCGGAGGTACGC
>URYX01000095.1 GCA_900552225.1 uncultured Oscillospiraceae bacterium
GCCTGACGGCCGGGATGCAGGAACGGCTCTGCGGCACGCGTGTATTCCGGCATCACCCCGAACAGGGAGAACACACGCTCCACGATTCCCTTCAGCGTATAGAAATCCTCGTTGTCGCCGTACAGGCCGAGGCAAAGCGTCGGGGACTCCTCCGGCTGCTCCGTGATCGGAAGCTGCTTCGGCAGGAAGCGCTTTCCGTACTCAAACAGGCGCACGGCCGGCACCTTGCGGTTATAGTTGGTGGACAGCACCGTCAGCATGCTGCTGATGAGCTGTGTACGCATGGCGGAGTATTCCTCACCGAGCGGATTGAGCAGACGGATTTCCCGGCGGCGCGGATCGTCCGCCGCCAGCCGCAGGCTGTCCGCCGCCTTACTGCTGATGAAGGAATAGGTGGTAATCTCGTGCATGCCGCAGGCGACCAGCGACTGCTTCAGCCGATCGGCGGCGCGGCGCTCGGGCAGCTTCTGCCCGCGGGTGATGCTGCCGCGCATCGGCGTTCCGACGATATGCTCGTAGCCGTATACCCGCATGACCTCCTCCGCCAGATCGGCGCGGCCCTCCACGTCGTCACGGAAGGAGGGCACCGTGCAGGTCAGGGTGCCGTCATCCAGCGTCGTCTGAATCGACAGGCGGTTCAAGATGTCCACCATGGTCTGTGCGGGGATGTCCACGCCGAGCAGGGCACAGATGGCCTCCGGCGTGGTGCGGATGACATGCGGCTCACCGCGGGAGGCGGCCTCGTCGATCACACCCTCCACGATATCGCCCGCATCCAGCTCGGCAATCAGGCCGAGTGCGCGATCCATGGCGTAGGGGATACCCCCCTCGTCCACGCCCTTTTCAAAGCGGGCACTGGATTCGGTACGCATACCGAGGGCACGGGCGGTACGCCGCACACAGTCGCGGCGGAACTTGGCAGTTTCAAAGAACAGGGTATCGGTGTCCGGCTTGATGCCGCTGCCGGCGCTTCCCATAATGCCGGCGAGGCAGGAGGGCGCTTCGCCGTCGGCAATCACCAGCATGGAATCCGTCAAGGTGTGCACCTTGTCGTCCAGCGTGACGATTTCTTCGCCGTTTTTGGCGCGGCGCACGATAATCTGCTGCCCGCGGATATCGCGCAGATCAAACGCATGCATCGGCTGGCCCGTTTCCAACATGACAAAGTTGGTGATATCCACAATATTGTTGATGGGGCGCATACCCGCCGCGCGCAGGCACTGCTGCATCCACGAGGGAGAGGGGGCAATGCGCAGATTCTTTACGATGCGGCCGAGATAGCGGGGGCAGAGCTCCGGCTCGTCCACGCGCACCCGAATATACCGGTGAATGTCGTCGCCGCACGCCGTGTAGTGCGGCACGGGGGGATGAAACTCCGTCTTGAGCGCCACCGCAATCTCGCGTGCAACGCCGAGCACACTCTGGCAGTCGGGACGGTTGGCCGTGATCTTGAAATCAATCACGGTATCGTTGCGGTGCAGCACCTCCCGCATATCCGTACCGGCCGGGACATCCTCCTTCAGAATCAGGATGCCGTGTACCTCCGCACCGGGATAATCGCTCTCCTTGAGGCACAGCTCCTCGCCGGAGCACAGCATGCCGTCCGACGGCAGCCTGCGGAGCTTTCCGCGCTTGATGTGCATTCCGTTCGGCAGGTGCGAATCGTGCAGGGCCGCAGGCACCAAAGCTCCCTCAAATACATTGTCCGCACCGGTGATAATCTGCACCGGCTCCGCGGCGCCGACATCCATTTGGCAAATCTGCAGCTTATCGGCATCCGGATGCTTTTCCAGCTTCAGAATACGGGCCGCCACCACGTTGCTCATGGTCGCGGAGAGATCCTCCACACCTTCGATCTCGAAGCCGCTCATGATCATTTTGTCGCACAGCTCCGGCACGGGAACGGTGATATCGACATAGCGGCGCAGCCAACTCAGTGAAATTTTCATACGAATCCCTCCTTAAAATTGCTGCAGAAAGCGCAGATCGTTTTCAAACAGCAGACGGATGTCGCTGATTTTATGACGGGTCGTGGTCAGGCGATCCAGGCCGATGCCGAAGGCGAAGCCGCTGTATACCTCCGGATCAATGCCGCAGCCGGACAGCACGCGGGGATGCACCATACCGGCGCCGAGAATTTCGATCCAGCCCTCACCCTTGCAGACACGGCAGCCCTTGCCGCCGCATTCGGGGCAGCTGACGTCAACCTCTACGCTCGGCTCCGTAAACGGGAAGAAGGAGGGACGGAACCGTACCTTGGTATCCTCGCCGTAAATCTCATGGGCAAACTGCTCCAGAACGCCCTTCAGATCGCACATCGTGATGCCCTTGTCCACGACAAGACCCTCCACCTGATGGAACACGGGGGAGTGCGTGGCATCCACCTCATCGGCGCGGTAGACGCGGCCGGGGCAGATAATGCGGATGGGCGGCTTGCGCGTTTCCATCGTCCGGATCTGTGCGGCAGAGGTCTGCGTGCGCAGCAGCAGATTGGGCCCTAAATAGAAGGTGTCCTGCATATCGCGCGCCGGGTGATCCTTCGGCACGTTCAGCGCCTCAAAGTTGTAGTGATCGGTTTCGACCTCGGGGCCGTCCACCACGTCAAAGCCCATCGAGACGAAAATATCGATCAGACGATCGAGCACGCTGCTCAGCGGGTGCAGTCCGCCCTCCGGCGTGGCGGCTCCCGGCATGGTCACATCCAGCGTCTCCGCCTGCAGCCGCGCCTGCCGGACGGCATCGCGCAGCGCGGTTTCCCGCTCGGCCATGGCCTCCTCCAGCGATGAACGCAGCTGATTGACAAGCTGTCCCATCTTCGGGCGCTCCTCAGCCGGGAGCGCTCCCATGCCGCGCAGCAGCTCGGTCAGCTCGCCCTTTTTGCCGAGCAGACGTACCCGCAGCTCCTCCAGCTCCTTCGGGCTGTTCAGCTTTTCCAGATCACCGAACGCCTTCTGCCGCAGGGCTTCCAGTTTTTCCTTCATACGGTTCATTCCTCCTACCTGAAAACATACAAAATAAAAAAACGCCTCCGTCCCGCCGCACCGACACCCCCACACAAAGGGGACATCGATCCTGCCTGAAGGGACGAAGACGGAGCTCCGCGGTACCACCCTGATTTTTGCAGAAAAGCAAACACTTTCGCAGCCGATAACGGGGCCAGCCGTCAGAGCCTACTGAAAAGGTTCAGCCCTGCCGCTCCGGAGTGAACTTCCGCGTTTCCCGTCCCGGATTGCTTGCAGCCGACGGCAATCCTCTCTGGGGAGACGTTTGCGAAATCGCGTACTCTCTCTTTCATGGCGTTCGAATATTTCATACCACATTTTCCGGGAAAAGTCAAGTCCTGCCGTGCAAAAAAGAAAAAGAAGGGGAAAACGGAAAAAATTACATTTACCTATTGACACGGTAGGTAAATAGGCGTATACTGTCTGCAACACAGCAAAGGGGAAAGGGCTTGAGGCTATGAACAGGCTGTATACGGTCTTAATGGGGTTTCGATGTTGCCGCGGATATGAGAAATGTCTCTGCGTTTGATTACCGTGTAATGATAAATCTGATTAATACAAAGGAGAATGCATGATGTCTGCTGTTTATACATCGGCCGATCAGCTGATCGGCAAAACCCCGCTTTTGGAGCTGACGCATATCGAACACGCCCTGGGACTGAAGGCACGTATTCTGGCCAAGCTGGAATACTTCAACCCCGCCGGATCGGTCAAGGACCGTATTGCCAAGGCCATGATTGACGACGCCGAGGCAAGCGGCAAGCTGAAGCCGGACTCGGTCATCATTGAGCCGACCTCCGGCAACACCGGCATCGGGCTGGCCTCGGTCGCGGCGGCCAGAGGGTATCGGATCATCATCGTAATGCCGGAGACCATGTCGGTGGAGCGCCGCCAGCTGATGAAGGCCTACGGGGCCGAGCTGGTGCTCTCCGAGGGCAGCAAGGGAATGAAGGGCTCGATTGCCAAGGCCGAGGAGCTGGCGCGCGAAATCCCGAACAGCTTTATTCCGGGGCAGTTTGTCAACCCCGCCAACCCGAAGGCACATTTCGAGACCACAGGTCCGGAAATTTATGCCGATACGGACGGAGAGGTGGATATTTTTGTGGCCGGTGTCGGTACCGGCGGTACACTGAGCGGTGTCGGCGCTTATCTCAAGCAGCAGAAGCCCTCCGTGCGTGTGGTGGCGGTGGAGCCGGCCACGTCCGCCGTTTTGTCCACCGGTGTGGCCGGTGCCCATAAGATTCAGGGAATCGGCGCCGGATTTGTACCGGCTACGCTCGACACCTCCGTGTATGACGAGATTCTCCCGGTAGCGGATGCGGATGCCTTCGCCACCGGACGTCAGATCGGCAGGAGCGAGGGCGTGCTGGTCGGGATTTCCTCGGGCGCGGCAGTATATGCCGCCATCGAGCTGGCCAAACGGCCCGAAAACGAGGGCAAGACCATCGTCGTGCTGCTGCCCGATACGGGCGACCGCTATCTGTCCACGCCGCTGTTTGCCGAATAAGCAGAGCGGCCGGGCGGCCGTAAGGAAACGGAGTGTGAATCGTTTTGATCTCGACACGGGGACGGTATGCCCTGCGCGTGCTGCTGGATTTGGCGGAAAACGCGGGAGACGGGTATCTTCCGATGAAGGACGTGGCGGCGCGGCAGGAAATCTCACAGAAGTATCTGGAGCAGATCATGCCGGTGCTGGTGCAGCACGGCATGGTGGATGCCGTGCACGGTAAGGGCGGCGGATACCGCCTGACCAAAGCACCGGAGGAATACCGGGTAGGGGACATTCTCCGGCTGACGGAGGGTGACCTGGCCCCGGTGGCCTGTCTGACCTGCACGGCCGCTCCCTGCCATCGCGCGGCCCGGTGCCGGACACGCGGCATGTGGGAGGCGTATTACGCCATGACCGACCGCTTTTTTGACGGGATCACGCTGCGTGACCTTCTCGATACGCCCGCGGCCCCGGCATCCGCGTTTCTGTAACAGTTCCTGCGCCTTAAATCTTTAAAATGGAAATTCAAACATCAAAACGGCCTCCTATGCGAAACATAGGAGGCCGTTTCAGCCTGTAGACAAAGTCCCCATAGTAAGTGTGAAAACACTGGCTATGGGGAGTTAATTATGGTAGAATAGAGACACAAGGGGGCGAGAGGAATGATGACACGAAGCGGAGAAAAGAACCGGGGACAGATTGAGTTCACGAGCCTGGAGGAACTTGTTCCGGAAGATCACCTCGTACGAAAGCTGGAAAAAGCCATTGACTGGAGCTTCATCTATGACCTGGTAGAGGATAGCTACTGCGAGAATAACGGACGCCCCAGCCTTGACCCGGTTATTCTGCTCAAGCTGCCGGTGCTGCAATATATGTTTGGGATCCGCAGCATGCGGCAGACGATCCAGGAGATAAAGGTCAACAACGCCTACCGTTGGTTTCTCGGTCTGGGGCTGCATGATGCGGTTCCGCATTTCAGCACCTTCGGGAAGAACTACATGCGCCGCTTTCAGGACACAGACCTGTTCGAGCAGATTTTCCAGAGGATTCTGAAGGCGTGCATGGAAGCCGGACTAGTGGATGAAAGCGTCGTATTCGTAGATTCGACGCATGTAAAGGCCCGAGCAAACAACAAGAAGTATGAAGATGTTGTTGTAGAAGAGCAAGCCCAGTGGTACGAGACGGAGCTGCGTAAGGAGATCGACCGTGACCGTGAGGCGCACGGAAAAAAGCCCTTAAAGGATAAAGCGGAAGAACAGCAGGACGATGAAAGCCCAAAGCCGCCGAAGGGCAGCAGCAAGGGAAAGCCAAACCCGAACACCTCCAAGAAGAAAAAAGCAAGGCAAAAGAAAGACAAGCACATAAAGCAAAGCACCAGCGACCCTGAAAGCGGCTGGTTTCGCAAGGGAGAACACAAAAATGTATTTGCGTACAGCGTAGAGACTGCTTGTGACAAAAACGGCGTGGTTCTCGGCTACAGCGTCCATCCCGGCAACGAAAACGACGGCAAGACCTTTCCGTCAGTGTATGAGAAGATAAATCACTTGGATATTGAAGTCGTGGTCGGAGACACGGCATACAAAACGCCTGCCATTGCCCATAAGCTCAAAGAGGACGGGATCGCGCTGCTGAGCACCTATTCCCGCCCAAAAACGAAAGACGGCTTTTTTCTCAAATACGAATATGTTTACGATGAATACTATGACTGTTATCTCTGTCCGGCGGATCAAGTCCTGAGTTACAGCACGACCAACCGGGACGGATACAAGGAATACAAAAGCGATCCGCAAATCTGCAAGCACTGTCCGTATATCAGCCAATGTACGCTGAGCAAGAAGCATGTGAAGGTCGTGACACGGCACGTCTGGCAAGAGGATGTGGATGAGGCGGATGAGAACCGCTACAGGTATGATCTGAAAGACCTCTACAAATACAGAAAGGAAACCATAGAACGTATCTTCGGGCTGGCGAAGGAGCTCCACGGTTTCCGTTATACACAGCAATTCGGGAAGGCGCAGATGGAAGTAAAGGCTGCGCTTACTTTCGCATGCATGAATCTCAAAAAGTTAGCAAAAAAACGGTGGAAAACCGACCGCGGTTCATTGCATTTGCTTCGGCTTTTGGACTTCTTCGGCAATTTTTTCAACATTTACACGACAAACCCGCTCTCGGCCTATGCCTAAAGCGGGTTTGTCTACAGGCTGAAACGGCCTCCTATGCGAAACATAGG
>URYX01000096.1 GCA_900552225.1 uncultured Oscillospiraceae bacterium
ATCAACAACTGCTGATTTAGTTCAACATATTCTCCAAAGTCCCCCATCTGCTTGAAAAACCAACGCAGATCGTTGATGCCCATGTAGGGTGAAGCAATACCGAGCCAAATGGTGTTGGCTTCTTTTTCGGCGTGGTGATATTTACTAACAACCCCACGCACATTCATCATATTCGTGAGTGTCATATCTTGGGAATATTTACGATATGCTTCTTCAAGAGTTGTCGTATCGTCGCCTTTAGCTTTCGCTTTATCCAAAGCATCCTCATAGCTGTAAATGTCGCTTTCAATATCTACGAACTGACCTACACCGATATACGCCGCAACCTTATCGGGATGTGTCAGAGTGTATTTGCTGCCGAGCATCGTGCCGTAAGAATGTCCTACGATTATGAGCATGCAATTATGACTTTTTCTATACTTTTCTAAAACATAACCACGAGATAATAGGAATTCCATTTCAAACAACAAAAATCCGACCATCTCATTCGATGATCGGATTTTTGCTTACCCCGTACCGGCTTTCACCCATTGGTCAATTTTTGTCCCTTTGAGCGAAAACCCTTGTGGCTTCTGGGTTTTCAGCCCCGATATCTTTTTCGGTGCTACTTGTTGGTTGCGGAGGATAGATTCGAACTACCGACCTTCGGGTTATGAGCCCGACGAGCTACCCCTGCTCCACTCCGCGATATCTTGTTTTCCTTAGTGCTCATATAGTATAGCGTATTCACCGCAAAAAAGCAACCCCTTTTTGCGGATTTTTTGAAAAAGTTTTTGCTCTGTCGTGCGCAGCGGGCGAAAAAGATACCTTTACGGTATAAATCGACGGGCTTTGCGGGACAATAGAGGGGAAAAACAGAGGGCGGCCTTCCGGCCGGAGACTGCCCCGCCCGAGGAGGAGTCGCTGCCGATGTGTACTGCTGTGACCTATCAGACCCAAAGCCTCTATTGCGGGCGCAATCTGGATTATGACCGCTCCTATGGGGAGAGCGTGGTGGTCACGCCGCGCCGCTTTGCCCCTCCGCACCGCCGTCCGTCCGGGCCGTATGCCCTGATCGGGATGGGACATGTGCGCGGCGGCTATCCGCTGTATTATGATGCTGTCAACGAAAAGGGCCTCTATATGGCAGGACTGAATTTCGTGGGCAACGCGGTGTATGAGAAGGATGCCCCCGGCGCGGACAATGTCCCCCAGTACGCCCTGATTCTGCGGATTCTGAGTGAGTGTGCCGACAGTGGCGAGGCCTGTGCCCGCCTGCGGCAGCTCCGGCTGACGGATACGCTGTTTGAAGCGGATTTGCCGGCGGCGCAGCTGCACTGGATGCTGGCGGATCGCCGCGGCTGCTTTGCGGTGGAGTCCACGCGGGAGGGACTGCAGATTTATGCCGATCCGGCGGGTGTGCTGACCAACAATCCGCCGTTTCCGCAGCAGCTGTTTGCGCTGAACAACTATTGTCGGCTGTCCCCGGACGATCCCGAAAACCGGTGGGCACCGGAGCTCCCGCTGGAGCTCTACAGCCGCGGCCTGGGCGGACTCGGTCTCCCCGGCGACCTTTCGTCGCAGTCGCGGTTTGTACGGGCCGCCTTTGTGCGGCACCATTCCCGGTCGGGCAGCAGCGAGGAGGAGAGCGTGCACCAGATGTTCCATATTCTCGGTGCGGTGGAGCAGCCGGACGGCTGCTGCAGGACGGAATCCGGCGGATGGGAGCGCACGCTCTATTCTACCTGCTGTAACACGGAGCGCTGGATTTACTATTATACCACCTATGAGGACCGGCAGATCACGGCGGTGGAGGGATACAAAACCGACATAGACGGCGGGTTCCTGACGGTTTACCCGATGGTCAGCCGTCCCCGTTTTCATGCGCCTTGTCCGCCCGTGATCGACAAATTTTCGTAATTTTCGCGAAAGGGATTGACAATCTGAAATTCTGTGCTATACTGTAGCGTGATCTCAATTGGGACAGCGTTCCAAAAAAAGATTGAACGACCGCCGATGCTTCATCGGCCAAGGCCATACGGACAGCCGGGTCGAATGCCGAAAATCACCGGAAACGGTGATTGGCAACTTCTGTTGCCTTATTGATTGAGTTAAAAGCTCAGTTTTATAAGTTGGTTACTTTATAACCGCAGTGCCTCGGGCATGAACTTGTGAAATGATCAATAAGAGTAGTAAAAGTAATCTTTGCTATATAGACTCTGATCTCAATTGTGATTCGATGGATTTCCGCAGCGTGCGCCGCCGATGAGGCGGAGCGGACGCGCCTTGGCGCGGGCGGGATTCCGGAGCGCCGATTGTCTGTGCGGTGCCGCTCCGGAGGAGGAAACATCGTCATAAGGATTTTTCAAGTGGCATGCCGCGCGGCGGTATGCCGCTTTTTTCACACCTATTTCCGGGAAACGGGACAAACAAAGGCTGTACTATGAGCAGAGGGAGAAAACGCATGAAAAAGATCATCGAGCTGAAAAACATCTCCAAGTCCTTCGGTGAGGAAGCGGTGCTGGACGGCATCAATCTGGATATTTACGACAATGAATTTATTACCCTTCTCGGCCCCTCGGGCTGCGGTAAGACCACGACGCTCCGGATCATCGGCGGGTTCGAGTATCCCGATGCGGGCGATGTGGTGTTTATGGGGGAGCGGATCAACGATGTGCCGCCGCATAAACGGCATGTCAACACCGTGTTCCAGAAATACGCGCTGTTTCCGCACCTGAACGTGTTTGAAAACGTGGCGTTTCCTCTGCGCGAGCGGAAGCTGCCGAAGAAGGAAATCCGCGAAAAGGTGGAGCGGATGCTCGATATGGTCATGCTGTCGGGCTTTGCCCACCGCCGGGTGACAAGCCTGTCCGGCGGCCAGCAGCAGCGGGTGGCCATTGCCCGTGCCCTGGTCAACGAGCCGAAGGTGCTGCTGCTCGATGAGCCGCTCGGCGCGCTCGACCTGAAGCTCCGCAAGGATATGCAGCAGGAGCTCAAGAAGATTCAGAAGAACACCGAGATTACCTTCGTGTTTGTCACCCACGATCAGGAGGAGGCGCTCAGCATGTCCGATACGATCGTGGTGATGAGCGAGGGCAAGATTCAGCAGATCGGAACGCCGAGTGACATTTACAACGAGCCGGTCAATGCGTTTGTGGCCGATTTTATCGGAGAGAGCAATATTGTGGACGGCGTGATGCTGGAGGATTACCGCGTATCCTTCGGCGGGCAGGTGTTTGAGTGCCTGGACAGCGGATTTGCCCCGCGGGAGGCGGTGGATGTGGTCATCCGCCCCGAGGACGTGGACATTGTGCCTCCCGAGCAGGGAATGCTGCGGGGGCAGGTGACCTCGGTGACCTTCATGGGCGTGCATAACGAGGCAATTGTGGACATCGACGGCTTCAAGTGGATGATTCAGACCACGGACCCGGTGGCGGAGGATTCCTATATCGGGATTACGCTGGAGCCGGACGCCATTCATATCATGAAGAAATCCAAATATTCCGGGATGTTCGGCGACTATTCCTCCTTCTCCAACGAGCTGGAAGAGCTGTCCGACCCGCATGCGGAGGCGGAGGAATGAAACAGACACCGTCAAAAACCGCCGGAGCCTACCGCGCGGTGCTGGCCCCTTATTCCGTATGGTCGCTTCTGTTTGTCGTGGTCCCGCTGCTGTTCGTGGCCTACTACGCGTTTACAGACAACGAGTTCCGTTTTACCACGGAGCATATTACCCGCTTCTTTACGGCCACCAGCAATCTGGTGCGGGACGACGGGAGCACGGTGGAGGTACATACCTACCTGCTGATTTTCCTGCGTTCCCTCAAGCTGGCGGTGATTTCCACGGCCATCTGCCTGCTGCTCGGGTACCCGATCGCCTATATCATGGCGCGGGCCCGTGAAAAGGTGCAGAAAACCATGATGACGCTGATCATGATCCCCATGTGGATGAACTTCCTCATTCGCACCTATGCCTGGATGACCATTCTGCAGGATACCGGCATTGTCAACAGCCTGCTGGCGGCCGTCGGACTCGGGCCCGTGCACGTCATCGGAACGGAAACCGCCGTCATCATCGGCATGGTGTATGACTATTTCCCGTATATGGTGCTGCCGATCTATTCGGTGCTCGCCAAGCTGGACGGGCGTCTGCTGGAGGCGGCGCGCGACCTCGGCTGCAACAGCGGGTCGGTGCTGCGGCGGGTGGTGCTTCCGCTGAGCCTCCCCGGCGTGATTTCCGGCATCACCATGGTGCTGATTCCTTCCATCAGTACCTTCTATATTTCGCAAAAGCTCGGCAGCGGCAAATTTTTCCTGATCGGTGACGCGATCGAGGGACAGTACGTGGCCAACAACCTCCACTTCGCCGCCGCCATTGCGTTTATCCTGATGCTCATTTTGCTGGTCGGCATGGCGGTCATGAAGTATTTCACCACCAAGCGCGTTTACGGAGGGGAATGAGATGAAGCTATCGTCCAAGATTTACAGCGGTATCATTTTTGCCTTTCTGTTTGCTCCGATCGCGGTGCTGTTGGTGTTCTCCTTTAACGAGAGCAAAAGCCTGTCGGTATTCTCCGGCTTTTCACTGAAATGGTATCAGGAACTGCTGAAGGACAGGAATACACTGGAATCCGTCAAGAATACACTGATTCTGGCCGCCTCCGCCACCGCGTTGTCCACCGTTCTCGGAACCTCGGCGGCGGTCGGCATCCATAAGCTGCGTTCCCGGTGGTATCGGGCCGCCATGAATACCGTGACCGATATTCCGATGACCAACCCCGATATCATCACCGGTATTTCGCTGATGCTGATGTTCGTATTCGTGGGCCGGCTGTTCGGGGCCTCGACCAGCCTGAATTTTTTCACCATGCTGGCGGCGCATGTGACCTTCTGCACCCCCTACGTCATCCTGCAGGTGCTCCCCAAGCTGCGGCAGATGGACCCGTCGCTGCCGGAGGCGGCCATGGATCTCGGCTGCACCCCGCTGCGTGCCTTCTGGAAGGCGGAAATTCCCGAGATTCTGCCCGGCATCGTCACCGGAGCCATCATGGCGTTCACGCTGTCGCTCGATGATTTCGTCATCAGCTATTTTACGTCGGGCAACGGGTTTGAGACCCTGCCCATCCGCATTTACGGCATGACGAAAAAGACCGTCAGTCCCAAAATGTACGCGCTGGCCACCATCATTTTCTTTGTGACCATGTCGCTGCTGCTCATCAGCAACGTGGTGGATAACGAGGACCGCAAACGGCTCAGAGAGCTGCGCCGGGAAAAGACGCAGCATCATGCACACGGAGAGGACCGCTGAAAACGGCCGAAAGAAAGGAAGAAAGCCCTATGAAGAAGATTGCATTTCTGACGGCAGCTGTTTTGCTGCTGACGCTTGCTCTGACCGGCTGCGGCGGAGGAAAAAGCCTGACACTGAATGTCTACAACTGGGGGGAATATATCTCCGACGGCAGCGAGGACAGCTTTGACACGGTGCGGGAATTTGAACGCTGGTATGAGGAAAATTACGGTCAGAGGGTCAGTGTCAATTATACCACCTTTGCCTCCAACGAGGATATGTACAATAAGATCTCCAGCGGGGCCGTCAGCTATGATGTCATCATTCCCTCGGATTATATGATTGCCCGTATGGCAAACGAGGGGCTGCTGCAGAAGCTGAATTTTGAGAATATCCCGAATTATCAGTATATCGACGAGAGCTTCAAGGGCCTTTACTACGATCCGCAGAATGCGTACACGGTGCCGTATACCTACGGAATCGTGGGCGTGATCTACGATGCCAATGTGGTGGACGCGGCGGATGTCGGCGGATGGGAGCTGCTCTGGAACGAGAAGTACAAGGGCCGCATCCTGCAGTTCAACAATTCGCGCGACGCCTTCGGCACCGCCATGTATAAGCTGGGGCTCGATGTGAACTCCGCCGATAAGGCGGTGTGGGATCAGGCCTATCAGGCTCTGCTCGCGCAGCGCCCGTCGGTGTACAGCTACGTGATGGACGAAATCTTCAACATGATGGAATCGGGCGAGGCGGCCATCGGAGCCTATTACGCCGGTGACTATTTCACGATGAAGGATGCGCAGGCAGAGAACGTGGATCTGCGGTTCTATTATCCGGAAAAAACCAATTTCTTCGTCGATGCCATGTGCATCCCCTCCTGCTGTCAAAATAAAGAAGCCGCTGAGACCTTCATCAACTTCCTGTGCAAGCCGGAAATCGCCGGTGGCAACATGGACTACCTGGGCTATGGCACCCCAGAGACTGCCGCCAAGGAGTTCATGGACCCGGAGGTGGTAGCCAGCGAAGTGGCCTACCCCAGCGAAGAGACCCTTTCCAAGGGCACCAGTTTCCTCTTCCTGCCCGCTTCCGTAAACCAGCGGATGGAGGAGCTGTGGCTCCAGGCCAAGACGGACTGAGCCATATCAAAATTCCTTGTATCACGGACCTTCCCCGGCGAAAGGGAATGGGGCTGCCTCAAACAAGCGTTTGGGCAGCCCCAATGTCATAAGAGAAAGACCCGGAGAGCGCTGGCGCGACAGCGCCCCTACAGGGGGTACCGTAGCTCCCGTCTGCTCCCCGAGGCGTAGGGTGCGGCCTCCAAGGGAAGCCATCCCCCCCCCAGGCACGGC
>URYX01000097.1 GCA_900552225.1 uncultured Oscillospiraceae bacterium
CCGCTTTTTCCAGAATGGCCTTCATGATTGAGGCCTTCTGCGCCGTTTTGGCCAGAATCAGCAGAATTTCCTTCTCCCTGGCCAGGGAGACACTCAGGAATTTTTCCGCCTCCTTGGCCCCGGTTCCCTTTCCGTGCAGCACCGTTCCTCCGGTCGCACCGGCGCTGCGGGCCGCATTCATCACCAGATCGGTACGCCCCTCATTGGCAATGACCACAATCAATTCATAATCCACCCGTATCTGCGGGGTATAGGACGCCTCCGGTGCGCCGCCGTTCAGATATGCCACGGTCTTTCCTCCTCCGATGCTTTTGATGGGAACTGCCGCAATCAGCCCGTGTCCCGGGACACCGATAAACATTCTCTGCTTCTGCGCCTCAATCAGCTGCTCCGTTTTCTGCCCGTTGGCCACGGTCAGCACCACACGCTTTTCGGTATCCTCAATTCCGAGCAGATCCAGCATGCTGCGCACGGCCGTTCCCCGGCCGTGCAGCACCATCTGAAGCGGCAGCTCCAGCTCCTCGCAAATGGCGTTCAGCGTCCCCAGAGCCCCGGGGCTGCAGATAGAAATCACGAAATTCAAGCGACATCCCCCTCCCAGAGCTCTACAATATCGCAGTCGCCGTACACCGGTGCCGCGGCCTCCGTCTTGACCTGCTTCCGGCGGTAGAGCAGTCCGACCGTCTGGATCGAGAGCAGCGGCATCATGGCCACCATTGCCACCACTCCGAACGCATCCTGCAGCACGTTGCCGCCAAGCGCCGTGCTGGCACCGATGACAAACTGCAGCATAAAGGTCGCCGTCATGGGACCGGAGGCCACGCCGCCGGAGTCAAACGCAATCGCGGTATAAATGTCCGGCACAAAGAAGGACATCAGCAGCGCCAGCGCATAGCCGGGCAGCAGAAAATACAGAATCGGAATCCCGAGCAGCACCCGCAGCATCGAGGCCGCCATGGCCAGCGCGATCGCCACCGACAGACTGAGCTTGATGGTCTTGCCGGGGATGGCTCCCGCGCTCACCTCCTCAATCTGCTTTTCCAGTACAGCCACCGCCGGCTCCGCCGAAATGATGAACCAGCCGAGCAGCGCCGCCAGCGGCACCAGCAGCCAGCGCGTCCATCCCGTGGCCAGCGTCTCACCGAGCACGGCCCCGAGGGAGGAAAACCCGACGTTGACCCCGGTCAGAAACAGCACCAACCCCACGTAGGTATGCAGAATACCGATCAGGATCCTGCCCAGATTATGCCGCGACAGGCGCAGCGAAACCGCCTGAAACAGCAGAAAAATCGCCACAATAGGTAACAGCGACAGCGCCATCTCCCCCATGTACTGCGGGATGGCGCGAAGGTAGGCCTGACCGATGGCGGAGGTGGTTTCAAAGGACACCCGATTCACCTCTGCCACCGCATCGCCGCCACGGTAGAAAAAGCCGAGGATGAGCACCGCCAGCACCGGACCGATCGAGCAAAGCGCCACCAGGCCGAAGCTGTCGCTCTCCGCGCTGCTATCACTCCGGATATGCGAGATACCGACACCGAGCGCCAGAATAAAGGGCACCGTCATGGGCCCCGTCGTCACCCCTCCGGAATCGAACGCCACTCCCAAAAAATCGGGATCCGTAAACGCCGCCAGCACAAAAATCAGCGCATAAAACCCGATCAGAAGCCACCGCAGCTTGAAGCCGATCAGAATCCGCAGCATACACACCGACAGGAAAAAGCCGACGCCGATGCCGACCGCCACCAGCAGCACCGTATTGTGAATGTGCGGCACGGTCTCGGCCAGCACCTGCAGGTCCGGCTCCGCCACCGTAACGGCAAAGCCGAGCGCAAAGCTGACCAGCAAAATGAGCGGCAGATTGCGCGTCCCGGTCATTGCGGTGCCGATTTTGCTGCCGATCGGGGTCATGGCAATTTCCGTTCCCAGAGAAAACAGTCCCATGCCGATCACAATCAGGACGGAACCGATCAGAAAGCTCAGCAGCAGGTCCGGCTGTATCGGCACCAGGCTCAGGCACAGCAGCGCAACAATCAGCAGAATCGGCAGCACGGACTGCACGGACTCCCGTACCTTTTCACCGACAGCGGTATAATCCTTTTCCAACCGACGAAGCTTCAAAGCGTCACCTCTCCTTTGGACGGCATAGATCCCACCGTACTATAATAATTCGTAAAGTTGGTTTATTATACCATAATTTTTGTATTCTGTCATGGCTTGTCACGGATTTTTACCTTTTTTTTCAAAGCAGCAGCTGTTTGTCAAAGCTTTACGAAAAGCCTTGTGAAAAACATAAACGGAAAAGCGGGAGAAAAACCGTATCTCCCATTGCAAAGCGGCTCAACTTGTGGTATACTGAGGACGTTTGGAATACTTGGGGAAAGGGGAAAACCGCATTGCCGTCACTGTGCTCCGCCAAGCTGTCGTCCCGGGGATGCGGCGCGCTCTGTGCGCTGATTGCCATCCCCCTTCTCCCCGAATACTTTGCCCCCGTCCTCGCCGTGCTCTCGCTGATCCTCACCCTGACGGACTGCCGTCGGGAGGGGCGGCCGCTCCGCACGGGGGTTCTGGCCCCGTATCTGACGGTGTATATTGTGTACACCGCAGCGGGCGCCCTCTATTCCGAGAACCCCCTGTCCTGCGGAGCCATTGCCGCCATGTGGCTTTTGATGGTCTGCGTCTATTTCTCACTGGTCAATCTGCTGACCACGCGGGAGCGTCTTCTCTGTTTTCTGCAGCTGCTGACGCTCGCCGTCGGGCTCATGGGCCTGATGGCCTGCGTGGAATACCTCGTCAACCTGTGCTTCCCCGGGGCCATTCCGCTCCAGTTCTGGGATCCGCTCGACGAATGGGTATACCGGCTGTCCCCCATCCCGATTCATCTGAAAAGCGCCGGGCTGCGCGTCGGTGCCACCTTCTCCAATCCTAACATTTTTGCGGAAGCCATGGTCATGATGCTCCCGTTTTCCCTCTACTGCGTCACCGGTGCCGAAAAGCCGAAGCAGCGCTATCTGTACCTCGGCTGCCTGCTTCTCGGCGTCATCGGTACGATGTTTTCCTTCTCCCGCGGGAGCTTCTTTGCCCTGTTTGCTATGACCGTGGCCTATATTGTACTGAACCTCGGCTACATTCTGCATAACCGCCGGCTGCTCATCAGCGTGCTGTGCGGTGTTCTGCTGATCCTGGTGTTCCTGACGCTGATTCCGAACCCCATCACCGACCGTCTGGAGACCCTGGATTCCAACGATGTCTCCATCCGGGAGCGCATCCGAATCTGGAACGCGGGAGCCACCGTGTTCTGGAGCCGGCTGCCGGAGAATCTGTCCGAGGTATTCACTCTGCTGAACGTGCGGCATCTTCTGTTCGGCATCGGAGCCGGCACGGAAAACACCACCCGCATCCTGCTGCAGGCGGGGGTGGCCGGCGCACCGCATCTGCACAACCTGTTTTTGCAGCTGCTGGCCGAGGGCGGCGTGATTTCGCTCGGCCTCATCGTCGCGCTGATCCTGCGCATGGCGTGGACGCAGATCTGGCTGCGCTTCCACGGAAAGCAGGCCTATTTCTTCTTCAGCACCATGCTGACCATGCTGTGCGGCAGTATGCTGTTCAGCCTGGTGGAATTCCTGTTCCTGTGTCCGAAGCTGGTCGGTATCTTCCTGATGTGCGCAGCGCTCTCCGATGCCGCCGACTGTTGCCTCGGAAACGGTACGCTGCGCCCCCTGCCGCAGGGACTCATTCCCTTCTGCGGCAAGCGTACCGATAACAAACCGCAAACGTAACAGTGTCCGGGAATCCTGCGGCAGACCGCGGCCGCGGACCTATACTCTTCATTTTTTCGGAAAGGCCGGTTTTTGCGCTATGTGGCGTGTCAAGCTCTGTCTCTTTTTGGATGTTCATTCTCCGCTCCCGGTGGAGCGGCAGATTCGCGCCGCCAAGGCCGCCGGCTTTGACGGCTTTTTTACCCGGTACCACAGCGGTGACCCCGTGGCCGATTGGAAGCGGGCCGCCGACGAAGCCGACATGGAATACCAGGCGCTCCACGCCCCCACCGACGGCTCCCGTGCCCTCTGGGAGGGCGGCGACGCGGCCGAGACCGCCGTTGCCGCGCTGTCGGACTGCCTGCATGCCTGCGCCGACAACGGGGTTACCCTGATGGTCATGCACGTGTTCTGCGGATACGATGCGGGCGGCGGTATCACGGAAACGGGGCTGCGCAACTACACCCGCGTTATCGACGAGGCGGAACGCCTCGGCATTCGGGTGGCTCTCGAAAACACGGAGGGAGAGCCGTACCTGGCCGCGCTGATGCGGCAGTTTGAGCATCGACCACACGTCGGGTTCTGTTGGGATACCGGGCATGAGCTCTGCTATAACCACGGGAAGGATATGATGGCGCTCTACGGCAGCCGCCTGATGTATACCCATTTGAACGACAACCTCGGCATTCGGGACTATCACGGAGCCATCGGCTTCACGGACGACCTGCATCTCCTTCCGTTTGACGGTATCGCGGATTGGGAGGGAATCGTGGACCGCCTGAACGCCTCCGGCTTTGACGGTGCGCTTACCTTTGAGCTGAAAATTCCGAGCAAGCCCGGGCGGTTCGACAATGCCGCCTACGAAAGGCTGCCCTTTGAGGAATACCTGGCCCTGGCCTATCAGCGCGCCTGCCGCGTCGCCGCCCTGAAGCTGCGGCGCGCCCATACCGCCCATTCTCTCTGAAAGGAGCCGTGTTTCCTGTGAGACTCTTATTCCGTCAGCGTATGTTCTCCTGGTTCGACAGCTATGACATCTACGATTCCGCCGACCGCACCGTCTACACGGTCAGGGGGCAGCCCTCGTGGGGACATTGCCTGCGCATTTTTGACTCCTCCGGCGAGGTGCTCGGCACGGTACAGCAAAAGGTCCTGACGTTCCTTCCGAAATTCGAGCTCTACGGGCAGGGGCGGTATATCGGCTGCATCCGCAAGCTGCTTTCGCCGTTTCGCCCGCGCTATGTATTGGACGGACTTGACTGGTATGCCGAGGGCAACTGGATCGAATGGGACTATACCATCCGCAGCGGGGCCGGGAATACGGTGGCCACGGTATCCAAACAGCCGCTTCATTGGACGGACACCTACATCATCGACACGGAGCGGCCGGAGGACGCGCTGTATGCCCTGATGTTTGTTTTGGCGGTGGATGCCGAAAAATGCTCGCGGAGCTGAGGCACGCTTGCATAACTAAAGTATATATAAGAAAAGCAGGGGCACCCCCTCGGAATTCACGAGGCGCATCCCCTGCTTTTTTCTCTTTGTCTCCGGCCGAGGTCCACGTACACCGACCGCTTCCGTCAAGGCATTACATAGCGGCGGGCCCCGATAAAGCGCTCCTCAAAATAGCTCCAGGTCATATCCAGCACATCCACCGGACGCTCCTCATTGCTGCATGCAATGAACTCGCCGTCACCGACATAGATTCCGACATACTCTGCCTGACGCACATCGGACATCGTGAAAAACACGAGATCCCCCGGAATCAGATCGCCGCGCTCCACCGCCTTACCGCCGGCATACATATCCTGTGTCAGACGCGGCACCGCCATCTCCGCCTGGCGGAAGCAATAGTACACAAAGCCGGAATTGTCAAACGCATCCGGGCCGGTTTTGCCGTAGGCAAACGGCCGTCCGAGCAGAGAGCGTGCCACGGAAACAATGGTCTGTCCCCGCGTCACCTCTCCCGGCGTGGCCGACCCGGAATCGGGAACGGACGGGGCCTGTGTCGTTGTTTTTGTTTCGCTCGCCGTCGTATCCGATGCCGAGGGCCCCCCCGCGGACGGACGGGAGGACTCCGCCGTCGTCTCCGATGTTCCCGTCGGGACAGCTCCCGACGGCAGTGTCGGCAGCACCGGTGTTCCGGAGACCTCTGCCTCATGCTGACAGCCCGTCGCCGAGCAAAGCATTGTCACACACAGCAGGGCCAGCACGGCCGAGCCGATTCGTTTGGGTTTTCGCATAAACATTCGTCCCTTTCTTCCGAAATATTCCGCAGCGTGGGCGGCTCAGGCCTTGCTCATCGGCATAATCCAGTTATGCGGCAGCACCTTGGCCAGCACCCGGTAAAATTTGAAGAACAGCCGCGGCGTATACACCGTTTTCCCCTGCTCCGCCTTGCGGAGCGATACCTCCGCCACCTTGCGCGGATCACAGTAGGGCAGCGTATCAAAGGTCTTGGAAACGCCCTTTTCAATTCCCGCAACCGGCAAAAACTCCGTTGACATCGGCCCCGGACACACCGCCGTCACGCTGATGCCGCGGGAACGCAGCTCATAGCCGAGCGACTTGGTAAAGCTCAGCACATAGGCCTTGGTGGAGCAATACACCGTCATACGCGGATTCGGCGCAAACGATGCAATGGAGCAAACGTTGAGAATATGCCCGCCGGGCTCCATATGCTGCAGCGTGATGGTCGTCAGCGCGGTCAGTGCCCGCACGTTGACATCCACCATCCGGGTCTGGGACGGATAATTCATATCGTATAAATCCCCGATGGTACCGAGTCCGGCGTTATTGATGAGCATCTGTCTCTTATACACATCTCCGAGCCCACGAGACCTCTCTACATCTCGTA
>URYX01000098.1 GCA_900552225.1 uncultured Oscillospiraceae bacterium
AGGAGTCGTCGGCAGCGTCAGATGTGTATAAGAGACAGAACAGGCGCTCCAGTTGTTCCTTCATGCCGTCCCCCGCTTTTTCCGTAGTATAGCGGGGAAGCATGCCGTTTCCGAGCCGACGGCACCCCGCTTGTCCTGTCTATCATACCGCATTTTCCGCCGCATTTCAATCCTTGTTTTGGAAAAGCAGCAAAAGAATCAGATAGAGGCAGACAAACAGCAGCGAGGCGTTATAGCCCTCCGTACACAGCAGCCATACGGCGCAGGCCGTCAGCGGCAGCAGCACCGCGGCGGAGGTCCCCGCCAGGATGCGGTCCGCCGTTTCCGGGGCAAGCCGGCGCCGCAGGCCGGAGAGCAGAGCCTGTCCCCCGTCGAGCGGGCGGATCGGCAGCAGATTCAGGACACACAGGGCCCCGTTGACGGCGGCGGCCTCCGGTCGATGCAGCGCGCAGAGCACCCCGGCCGAAAGCCCGCTGAGCACGGGGCCGGCCAGCGCCACGGCCGCCTGACGGGGATAAGAGATACGCGTCTGACGCGGCAGCAGGATGCGCATACCGAAGCCGCCGAGGCAGACGGCATCGGGGCGCAGCTTCACGGCATACAGCGCCGCCAGGTGACCGCATTCGTGCCACAGGGAGGCCGCCAGGCAGAGGCCCGCCATCCGGCCGCTTCCGTAGAGGCACAGCCACAGCACCATGGCCGGGAACAGCAGGCCGACACGCAGCTCCGTGCCGTGCACCGCGATAATCAGGATGCCCGGGCGGTCAGTCATAGGCGTCCCCGATCCAACGGGCCGGATTCCGCGGCACCCCGTTTTGCAGCCACTCAATGTGCAGGTGGTCTCCCGTGGCCAGTCCGGTGTGCCCCACCAGGGCCACCGTATCCCCCGCTTTCACCGCGTCCCCCTCCCGACACAGAAGCCGTGCGCAGTGGGCGTAGCGCACGGCGAGGATTGGGCTGCTGCGGATCAGCAGGTAGTTGCCGTAGCCTCCGCCGCTGCCTGCCTCCTCCACCGTCCCGTCATAAACGGAGGCAATCGGGGTGCCCTCCGCCGCGGCGATGTCGCAGCCGGCATGAAACGACCGTTCTCCCGAAAACGGGTCGGTCCGCATTCCGTAGCCGGAGGTCAGCACGCCCTCCCCGAGCGGCAGACAAACGGCGGCGGATACCGGGTCCGCCGCCGTCTGCTCCGCCGGGGTGCCGTTGGAGGCCGGTTCTCCGGAAAGGCCGGTGCCGTCGTCGGAGATGTCCGGCTCCTCCGCCGGAGGCAGCCACAGCGACAGGACGGCATCCACCCAGCGGTTATCCGCAAGCGCCTGCCCGAGCTGCTCCCGTACCTGGGTATAGGCCGTGCCGCCGATGAGCCGCAGCAGCAGCCCGAACAGCAAAATCAGGACGGCGGCCAGGCTCTGCGTCAGCAGCAGGACAAACCCGGCCTCCCGTTTTTTCGGCGTGCCGTCCTTTCGGGAATCGGCCGCGGCCTGCGCCCCGTCCGAAGGCTCCTCCGGCCGGGGAGACCGGGCGGGCGGCCATTCCCGCTCCTCTTGTGCGTTCCGATGCATCCGTCATTCTCCGTTCTTCCGCAAAGGGCTGTGCTCAGACGATAATGCACACCAAGCCGCTGCAGCCCTCGTTGATAATCCGCTCCACCGTCTCCTTCAGCTTCATGCGGGCGTCCGTCGGCATGCGGTTGAGCTTGTTATGCAGCCCCTCGTTGACCAGGCCGTAGAGAGAGGTGCCGAAAATGTTGGATTCCCAGATTTTTCCCGGGTCCTCCTCGAATTCCCGCAGGAGATACCCGACCAGCTCCTCCGACTGCTTTTCCGAGCCGACGATCGGGGAGACCTCGGTCATGATGTCCGCCCGCATCATATGAATCGACGGGGCCTCGGCCCGCAGCCGGATACCGTAGCGCCCGCTCTGACGGATAATTTCCGGCTCCTCAAGCTTCATCTCCTCGAGCGACGGCATCACGATGCCGTAGCCCGTGGCCTCCACCTCCTCGAGGGCGCTGCGTATCTTATCGTATTTCTGCTTGATCTCCGCCAGCTCCCGCATGGTCCGCATCAGCGCCGCCTCATCGGGCAGCTCGAAGCCGGTGGTCTCTCCGAGCACCTTATAGAACAGGTCACCCTCCACGTTCAGCGATACGGAGGCGGCCCCGCGCCCGAGCTCGATGCCGGTCACCTTGCTGTTATCGATGTGATCGCAGGACAGCAGCCGCGCCGCCATCTCCGACACCTGCCGGATCTTATGCGTGCTGGCCGCCGCCCGGCGGATGCCGTCCAGAATGGTGCGGCGCACCGGATGATGCGGGTCGAGCGCCGTCAGCCAGCGCGGCAGCTCGATGCCGATTTCCCGTACCGGGAACTCAAACAGCACCTTTTCGAGAATGCGCCGGATCTCCGCCTCGTCCATCTCCAGGCAGTTGACCGGGCACACCGGCACGCCGTATTTCTGCTCCAGCGCGCTGCTGAGCTGCAGCACGGCGGAGGACAGCGGATTGACGCTGTTGAGCAGCACCACGAAGGGCTTCTGAATTTCCTGCAGCTCGTGCACCACCCGCTCCTCCGCCTCCGCGTATTCCTCCCGCGGGATATCGCTGATCGAGCCGTCCGTCGTCACCAGCAGACCGATGGTGGAATGCTCCGTAATCACCTTGCGTGTGCCGACCTCCGCCGCCATATTGAACGGGACTTCCTCCTCGTACCACGGCGTCTTGACCATGCGCGGCGCGTCGTTTTCGATGTACCCGAGCGCGGAGGGCACCACGTAGCCCACGCAGTCGATCAGGCGGACGTTCATGCCGGAGGTACCGTCCACCGAGATGGCGACCGCCTGCTCCGGGATGAATTTCGGCTCGGTGGTCATGATCGTGCGGCCGGCCGCCGACTGCGGCAGCTCGTCGGTCGCCCGCTCCCGCTTAAACTCGCTGTCGATATGCGGCAGCACCAGGGTGTCCATAAACCGCTTGATGAAGGTGGATTTTCCCGTGCGAACCGGCCCTACCACACCGATGAAGATCGAGCCGTCCGTCCGCGTTGCGATATCCTGATAAATCGTTGTATTGGCCATCATCTGTCCTCTTTTCCGCTGCAATCTCTGTTGTATGACCGGTCGGCTGCCGTCAGCACATGGGAACCAGCAGCATGGTATCCTGCGACAGGATATCGGCTGTCAGGTCGTTTTCCTGCATCACCGCCTCCACCGAGGTATGGCAGTCGCGGGCGATGCCCCACAGCGACTCCCCGGCCTCGGCAAATACCACCTTGACGGCGGCGGTTTCCGGCGGGAAGCTCTCCGTCTCGTCGCCCGTTACATGGCTGACCGGCGATACGGTCTGCGCCTCATAGCACAGGCGCTTGACCCCGAGCTCCACCCGCAGCTCCAGCTGCCGCTCCGGCGACACCGTATACTCGGTGCGCAGCACGCGGAGGGTATCGGTCTCCTCGGTTCCCTCCGCCGGAAGCTCCACCGTCAGGTCGGCCGGACGTTCATAGTAGCCGACCAGGCCCTCCGCATCCACGGCCAGCAGGCAGACCTGCAGGCGTACCTCCGTCTCCTGCTTTTCCTGCTCGCGCCGCGCGCCCATCACGGCGGCCTCGCACCAGACATCCAGCACTCCGCCGCTTCCCTCGGCAGGCAGATCCACCGTCTGCCGCACGGTCACGGTCTGGCACCCGAGGCGCTGCAGGCGGCGGGCCGTCAGCGTGCCCCTCTCCAGATGCAGCGGGAAGCGGGTGGAATAGGCATCGGTCAGCACCTCGGCCTCCGCCGTCCTCCAGCACTGCACGGTCAGCAGCAGCTTGGCGCTGAGCTGCAGTGTATGCTCCGTCCCCTCCTCCTCACCGATACGCAGGTCATGGGAAATCAGCCAGAGCTCCGGATCGGCCATCCATTCCTCGGTGAGCCCTTCCATGTCCAGCATCTGGCTGAACGGGACCTCATGGGTCACCACGTCCGTCTGACCCGTTTCCTCGTCGCAGAGATACAGCGTGCGGATATGCAGCTCCCCCTTGACAATCAGCTTGCCGAGCAGCACCTTGCAGTCGCTCAGCACCGGTACGGCCTCGCTCCGCAGGATCCGGCAGATGGCTCCGCCGTGCTCCGGCTCCAGTGTTTCGTTGACGGAAAACGGCTTGGCGGCGGCCGCGGCCGGTACCGAGCAGCGCACGCTTTGGGTCTGAGTATAGATGCCGTCCTCCCCGATGCCGACCAGGGCGGGATAGGGGGTTTCCCCCGTCACCTGCGCCTGTACACGGAAGGAGCCGTGTACATCCAGCCGCCGCGGGCCGGTGGCGCGGCAGTTGACATAATCCGATACTGCCGTCAGCTGCACTGCCGTCTGCGGGGTGCGGCCCGTAACCGTAAACACCGAGGTAAACGGCTGACTGGTTTCGTAGCTGTAGACGCAGTTCCGTTTTTCATCCAGGTAGAGCACCCGAATCCACACCTGTCCGTCCACCATCAGCCGGTCTCCGCTCCACTGGTTTCCGCCGATGACCGGATCCAGGCGGCATTTGAGCACCGCCGCCATGGCGGGACAGTAATCCGGCAGCACAAAATCACAATCCACCGGCTTTTCATCAAAGGTATCCAGCAGAACGGACGGGACCGACAGCTCCTGTTGTTTGACACGCAATTCCATGGTACACCTCTCCCTCACCGTTTCTCACCCCACATATATGCACCCTGTCCCCGGAATATACGTTTTTTTGGCGGACGGGGCTTTTCTTTTGCGGCCGGATGTGCTATGATATACGCCAGTATTTTATTTCAAGGGTTCTGCGCAAAGGAGACCGGTCTCATGCCCACAGGAAAAACGCCCTCTCAGTCCTACACGGAACAGGTTCATATGGTCAATCACGGCGATCTGAACGGCTATAAACGGCTGTTCGGCGGCACGCTGCTCGGCTGGATCGATATTCTGGCCGCCATCGTGGCCATCCGGCACACGGAATCCCACATCACCACGGTGGCCATCGACGATCTGCATTTCATTGCCCCCGCGTATGCCGGCGACCTTGTGGTGCTGTGCGGCAAGGTGACCTGCACCGGGCGTACCTCCGTTGAGGTGTGCGTCCGCTCCTATGTCGAGCACATCGACGGCTCCCGCAGGCTGATCAATCAGGCGCATGTGGTGCTGGTGGCGCTCGACGAGAACGAGCATCCGGTGGAGGTGCCGCCGCTGATTCCCGAGACCGAGGAGGAGAAGCAGGAGCAGCAGGCCGGTATGCGGCGGCGCGAGCTGCGCAAGCTCCGTCAAAAGGAACAGTATTGACGCATTGATATCTGCGTTTTTCATAATTTTCCCGATTTTTAAAAAAATGCTTGACAGAGAAATCGGGCTGTGCTACAATGTCGCCATTCAGATAGAGGCGCGGATCACATGTAAGCCTCCGGTTGGTTCTCAAAAACCGTACACCGGACGCCGAGGGTCATCCGCCGAAACGGAGTATGTTTGGGCATGCTTGCGTTGGGCATACGGAGAATATCCGTATGACTGTCACATGGTTCATGTGGAGTGCTATCGGACATTTTGCAAATCTTTTGTTTGTGAGAGCGCCCGATGGATCATCCCATCGGGCGCTCTTTGATTTTATGTTTTTCAAAGAAAGGAAGATTGCCATGAAAAGGATCCTCACCCTCACACTCGCCGTTCTGACTGTTTTCTCCCTGCTGCTGATGCTCAGCGCCTGCGGCAGCAAAGTAGACCCGGCCAAGGACAAGGAAACCATTCAGGAAAAGGGCGTTTTGAAGGTCGGTATGGAATGCGCCTATGCTCCCTACAACTGGACGCAGGTGGACGATTCCAACGGGGCCGTGAAGATTGCCAACGCCGACGGCTATGCCAACGGCTATGACGTACAGATGGCGCAGAAGCTGGCCGACGCCCTCGGGGTCAAGCTGGAAATCTATGCCTATGAATTCGGGGCCCTGCTCTCCGCGGTGCAGTCCGGCGCGCTCGACTGCATTGCCGCCGGCATGAGCCCCACGGACATCCGGAAGGAAACCGTGGATTTCACCTCGAACTACTGGATCTCGAACCTGGTGGTTATCACCAAGAAGGACGGCACGCTGGCTTCGGCCTCCTCGCTCTCCGATCTGGCCGGCAAGACCATTGGCGCACAGGTCGGCACCTTCCACGCCGATGCGCTGTCCCAGATTGCCAATGTGCAGTCGAAGATCATGGATGACTTTACCGTGCTGTACACTGCGCTGAATGCCGGTACCATCGACGGCTATGTGGCGGAGGAGCCGACCGCTTACTCCATCTGCGCGGCCAACAATACTCTGATGTATGTGCCGCTGGTCAACAACAGCACCGGCTTCACCTGCTCGGACGGAGACGCCGCCATCGCGGTCGGCGTGCGCAAGGGCTCCAATCTGACCGCCGAATTCAACAGGGTGATCGATGCCATGACGGATACCGAGAGAAGCGACCTCATGCAGAAGATGGTTGCCGCCTCTCCGATTGAGGAGTAAACAAGCCTATGTCATTTTTGGAAAATATCGCCGCGCTGTGGCAGAAATACGGCGACATGATTCTCGGCGGTATCGGCAACACGATGCTGATTGCCCTGGCCGGTACTCTGTTCGGCCTGCTGATC
>URYX01000099.1 GCA_900552225.1 uncultured Oscillospiraceae bacterium
CCGGGAGGGCGCCCAGCTGATACAGGGCGAACACGGTGACGATGTTGGCAAGGCCCAGCTTCACGCCGGGCAGGGGGGTCAGAAGCGTCACGGGAAAGAGGTTTTCCAGCGTGCTGAGCCCCAGTGCCAGCGCCGTCAACACGGCGCACAGAGCCAGCTGTCGGGTGGAGAGGAAGGGCTCCCATTCCTCCGGCAGAGGGCGCATTGCATCGGTGTAAAAGGCGGTCAGCAGCAGGCCGTCCGCTGCCAGCGGGCTGCAGGCAAGGCTCTCCTGCCGGGGCTGCACCAGCCGCTCATAGCAGGGGGCAAAGTCCGGGCCTCCGGAGAGCAGGGCCTTCCAGCAGGGCTCCAGGCCCTCCGGCTCCGAAGTCCAGACAAGGCCCAACCGATGCAGCAGAAGCTCCGTTACCTCAGGAGAAGGCACGGCCCGGCCCTGCTCGATTTTGGACAGGTAGGAGGGAGCGCAGATCCCTCGGCACAGGCCCTCCTGACTCCAGTCCCGCCGGAGACGGGCCTGCCGGATCAGCAGTCCGGCGATGTCGCCGCCCCTCATCCGAGGAGGCCCCGCGGAAAGGCGTTGTCCGGCCGCCCGGGTGCCGTTTCGATACGTAAAAGCTGTCTGTGCATAATATAGGCTCCTTTGCTTCAAAGCGCCGCCCCCAAAGGTCCTGCCTATACCCTCCGCAGGAACGGAACGGCAAGAATCAAAAGGGTGGTCACGGTCAGGTAGGCAAGCGGGACCAGCACGGATGTCAGGCGGCCGGCCGAAAGCGCGAGCAGTGCGCACAGCACGAAGCCCAGCAAAGCGGCCGCCAGGGCACAGCCGAGCGCCAGCCGCCCGCCGCGCAGCAGCCGCCGGCAATAGACCAGTCCGGAGACCTTGCCGATCAAAGAATCGTCGGAGGCCAGTCCGGCCTCGGTTTCCGGGTCTTCTCCTTCGCTCATCTGCTCATAGAGGCGGCGGGCGGAGGTGCCGAGAATTTCGACGTAGTACTCATTGAGCCCGAGCGTGTCGCAGATCAGCTCCTGCGTGATGTTGGGGTCACAGGTGCGCACCAGCAGGGAAATGTCCTCCCGGTGCAGGGCCCGCACCGCCTCCGCAATGGCGGGGTCGGCGGCATAGGTGACGATAAACATGGCCGACAGCTTGCCGGCGGTGGAGAGATAGACGAGCTGTCCGCCGTTCTGGCGGTATTTCATTTCGTAGTCGTGGGACGGCACATCGACACCGTGGTTTTCGAGCAGCTTCCGGTTGCCGACAAGCACGCGGCGGCCGCCGACCCAGCCGGACAGGCCCATTTCCTGTTCATACACAAGGGTATCCACCTCACCGAGCAGCTCGGTTTTCCCCTGAATCATACGGAGAAAAACGGCGGACAGCGGCCCTCCGGCCGCCACCGAAACGGAGGCGGCGTCCAGAATGGCCTCGTCGATCCGTGTGCCGGAAAAGGCCTTCAGTCCGCTCAGCGTTACCGTGTGCTCGGGGAACAGGTCGGCGGCATCCACCGCAACGGCCTGCGTCTCACCGAACTGCTGTACGGCGCTCCGGCCGATCAGCAGTGCCCCGCGCTTCTGCGCCTGGCGGGAGGCCCGCAGCAGAGGTGCGCCGAGCGCCGCCCCCGCCATGCAGGGGGCTCCGATGGCGCACAGCATGACAAAGAGCGTAAAGGCCTCACCGACGCTGTGATAGAGGATAGCGTAGATGACGGCGCACAACAGGGAGGCAATACCGACGGACGGCAGCATCCACCGCATCCACTCCGCCTCCTCGCAGCGCTCGTAGGCGCAGCCGAGGTAATGCTTCAAAAAGGCGGTGCGGCGGAAATAGGAGACCTCGGGCTGGCCGATGGCCACGGCGGCGCGGCCGATTTCGACGGCGTCTGCCGGGTCCTCGACCCGGTGCGCCGCCCACTTGGGGCCGGGGGCGGCGACAAATTCAAAGTTGGCAACAATACGGCGCAGATTCAGCTGGCGGTTCCAGCAGGCGATCAGCAGACCGAATCCGGCCAGCGAAGGAATCAGCCGTCCACCGGCGGTCTCCGGGCTGAAAAACTGCAGCAGGGTGTGGAGCAGGGTCAGCAGCGATACCAAACAGACGGCGGTTTCGCTGCCGGCGATTCCCTCGCGGAGATCCTCGAAGCCGTCGCGGAACAGGGAATGATTGATCAGAATCATGACCAGCAGCACGATGGCGGCGTCCACGATATGGACATAGGGATTGGTCAGCAGACCGACCGCGGACAGCACCTCTGCGCCGATGAGCAGCAGCTCCCAGATCAGCGTGACAAACAGCGCGATGCGGCCGCGGTTTTGCCGATAGTGCAGCTCGGAGCGCACGGCATCCGCGTCCTCATAGGCGGTGAAATCCTCGATGTATTCCGGTTCCTCCTCGTCCGGCTCCTCCTCGGGCTCGTTCAGCTCCTCCTCACCGGACAGCTTCAGGCCGCGCTCCAGACGAAACGAACGGATTTTTTCCTCGCGCGCCTGCCGGAGCTGCTCCTGCCAGACGGCCTCCTCCTCGTCCTCCGGGGAGGGGGTCGGAGCCGGCTCCTCGGGGGCTACGTCCTCCCAGGAGAGCTGCCCCTCCAGCTCTCCGTCTTCCGGAGACTCCGGGGCGGGCGGCTCTTTCTGCGGCAGAAGAATACGCTGTGTCTTGTTCTCCTCCCGCGGGAGGAGGGAGGATGGCACCTCCCGCGGCGCGGCCGCGGGACGGATCGGGGTGACGGGAGCGGGCACAGGCTCAGCCGCCGCTTTGCGCGGAGGTGTATACACCTTGACGTCCTCCGGTTCCTCCGCTTCCTTGGCCGGAGCCGCTGCTTTCCGGTCGGCGGGGGCGGAAGCTGCGGGGGATACGGGCAGGATATCCTCCGGCGGGCCGGAGGGAGGGGGGACGGCCTGTTTGGCGCCGTTCCCGCGGGAATGCAGGATTTCCAAGAGCAGAGCGTCGAGATTATCTTCCGAAGATGATGGCTTATCCGACAAGTCAGTTCCCTCCGATCGTTATTTCTGTCCGGCCGTGTCAGCGCGGCAGATGCCGCTGCCGGGCCGCCTCATACAGCATGATGCCGCAGGCGACAGAGGCATTCAGCGAGTTGATATGCCCGTACATGGGAAGCGAGACGATACCGTCGCACAGCTCACGGCAGAGGCGGCCGAGGCCGCGTCCCTCGGAGCCGACCACGAGGGCAACGGCTCCGCGCAGGTCGGTGCTCTGCCAATCCTGCCCGTCCATATCGAGGCCGTACACCCAGACACCGCGCTTTTTCAGGTCACGCAGAGTTTCGGCAATGTTGGATACCCGCGCCACCGGCAGATGCGATACCGCGCCGGCAGAGGTTTTATACACGATGCCGGTCAGCCCGGCGCTGCGGCGTTTGGGAATGATGACGCCGTGGGCTCCGGCGGCCTCCGCTGTGCGGATGATGGCGCCGAGATTGTGGGGGTCCTCCAGCTCGTCGCAGACCACCAAAAACGGCGGCTCCCCGCGCTCCTCCGCGCGCAGAAGCAGCTCATCAAGCGTGGCGTACTCCTGGCAGGCGGCCGCGGCGGCGATTCCCTGATGGTGCGGGCCGCACAGGGAATCCAGCTTGCGGCTGTCCACCTCCTTGACGGGGATTCCCTGCTCCCGCGCCTTGGCAAGCAGCACGGGCAGACTGCCGCTACGTTCGCCGCGCGCGACGAGAATATGATCGATGGTGCGGCCGGCCCGCAGCGCCTCCGAAACGGCGTTGCGGCCGACGATCCAATCGGCGGAAACGGATGTGTTCTGCGGTGTATCCATGCTGAATGGCTCCTTTATCCCCATTTATACAGTCTTATACAATGCTCAGTATAACACAGTTTTCGACAAAAACAAAGGGTTTCCCTCTTCTTTTTTCCGGCTTTCAAATTTTTTTCAAAAAAGTACTTGACAAATATCCGAAAATGCGTATACTGTAATTGTAATGATTACAAAACAACAATAGTTACAGATTGGAGAACAGGTATGACGGTATCGGAAATGAGCGCCCGTATGACCGAGCACGGGCTGCGTCCGACGCCGCAGAGGCTGGCGGTGTACGACTATCTGCTGCGTCATCGGACACATCCGACGGCTGAGGAGATTTTCGCGGCCGTCCGGGAGCAGAATCCTTCGGTTTCCATGACAACGGTCTATAACGTACTGCGGGCACTCAGCGAGGCAGGGCTATGCCGCACGCTGACCATTGACGCGGAGGAGCGGCACTTTGACGCCGGCATGGAGGACCATGCTCATCTGCGCTGCCGTGTCTGCGGCCATATCTGGGATGCGTCGCTCGGACGCGTCGAGTGCGGCTGCGAGGCCGTGGCACCGGGATTCCGGGAGGAGCAGCGGGAGCTGTATATTTTCGGCGTGTGTGCCGCCTGCTTCGAGAAAGAGGAAGACGCGCAGAACCCTTCTGCGTGAAAATATCCAACAGTCAAAGATTTAAGGAGGAAAACATCATGAAAAAGTTTGTATGTCCGGCTTGCGGTTATGTTCACACGGGAGATGAGCCCCCGGTGGTTTGCCCTCTGTGCGGTGTCCCCGGCTCCAAGTTCCTGGATATGGGCGAGGTCGAGGCGGAGGCTCCGGTCAAGGAGCCGGAGCAGAAGAGCGCGATGACCTGGGCGGATGAGCACCGCGTAGGCGTGGCCAAGGGACTGGATGCGGAGGTCGTGGAGATGCTGCGCTCCAACTTCAGCGGCGAGTGCAGCGAAGTGGGCATGTACCTGGCGATGGCCCGTGTGGCGCACCGTGAGGGCTATCCGGAAATCGGACTGTACTGGGAAAAGGCGGCCTATGAGGAGGCTGAGCATGCGGCCAAATTTGCCGAGCTGCTTGGAGAGGTGCTGACCGATTCCACGGCGAAGAACCTCGCCATGCGCGTCGAGGCCGAATGCGGCGCGACGGAGGGCAAGATGAAGCTGGCCCGCCGCGCCAAGGAGCTCGGGTACGATGCAATCCACGATACCGTACACGAGATGGCGAAGGACGAAGCCCGGCACGGCAAGGCTTTCGAGGGCCTGCTGAAGAGATACTTCAACAAGTAATCTGACAGAAAAAACGGCACGGAGCGTTTGTGCTCCGTGCCGTTTTGGCGGTTGGTATAGTTTGGCGGAAGGCTGCAAAAAAATACGGAAAGCGGTCAGAGTGTTGGACACGGGGACGGGCGACTGCCTTCCCCGGCGGCCGCAGGCGGCGAGGATCCCCGTCCGACTTGGTTTCATTCAACAGACAACGCTCCGGTCGGAGACGGAAGGCACCGTGAGGCCTATTTCGTCTCCGACCGGAGCATTTTGTCTTACAGAGACCATCCGCCGCGCCACAGCAGCATGCAGCCGGTCAGCAGCAGAAGAAAAGCAAAGTTGACGGCGGAAAACAGCAGCAGATAGCGGCCCTTATGCTGCGGGTCATGCCGGGTGTATTCGCGAAAGGTGATCAGGCTGGCCAAGGAGGAAATCAGTGTGCCGACACCGCCGATGTTGACGCCGATCAGCAGGTCGGCGTAGTTATCGGTAAACTGCGACAGCAGGATGGCGGAGGGGACGTTGCTGATGCATTGGCAGGAAAGCACGGAGACGAGAAGCGTGTTTCGCTCCAGCAGGGAGGAAAACAGGGCGCGTACCGCATCGATCCGCCCCATATTGCCCGCAAAAATAAAGAAAAAGACGAAGGTGAGCAGCAACGGGTAATCCACCCGGCGCAGCGCCTCGCGGTCAGCAAACCACAAAACGGCGGGGATGACGGCCAGCCCGATCCAGTAGGGAATCTGTCGGAACACGATGGCGATGGAAAGGGCAAACAGCACGAGATAGAGAGCAGTGCGTCTGGGTGGGAGCCGTACCGGTTCCTCACTCAGGGCCAGCGGCTCCGGCCGGATCCACAGGCAGCAGACGGTGATGAGAACAACCGAGAGCAGGAACGGCGGGGCCATGATCTCCAGAAATTCCCCTGTCGGAATATCAAAGCGGGAGTAGAGGTAGAGATTCTGCGGGTTGCCGAACGGCGTGAGCATGCCGCCGAGGTTGGCGGCAATATTCTGCAGCACAAAGGTATAGCCCATGTATTTTTCCTTTCCCGTGGCGCTCAGTACGAGATGACCGAGCGGCAAAAAGGTCAACAGCGCCATGTCGTTGGCAATCAGCATTGACCCAAGAAAGGTGATATAGACCAGGGCAAGCACACAGAGACGTGCCGTGCGGAAGCGGTGAACGATGCGCTGCGCAAGCAGATAGAAAAAGCGGATATTGCGCAGGGCTCCGACAATGGCCAAAACGCAGAACAGACAGGTCAGCGTCTTGAAATCCGGATACTGAAGGTAGGCGGCATCCGGAGGAACCAGGACAGTCGTGACGGCGGCGGCCGCAAAGGCAATGACCGTTACGGCATTCTGACGAAGCCATGCGGCGAGGGGATGAGCTCCGGCGGCTACGGAGCGGGACGGTGCAACAGCAGACATGAAGAAGACTCCCTTACATAAGCGCGTATTATATCATCATACCACGGTTTCTCTCCGGGAGCAAGGGGAAAACGCCGTTTTCGGGGAATATTGCGGGACAGCCGCGCCGGAAAGGGAGCAGCCG
>URYX01000100.1 GCA_900552225.1 uncultured Oscillospiraceae bacterium
AGCCTTTCAGACAGCCTCCGAGCGTGTCAAAAACAGAGTTTTTTGACACGCTCAAGCAGCCCCGCAGCGGACAGTGCTTTGTCCGCTGCGGGGCTGCTGTTTTCCTGAAAAGCAGGTATTTTATTGCAGGCACCGCTGCAGCAGCTCCTCGGCAAAGCCCTGGCGCAGCTCGCACAAACGGTGAAAATACTGCAGGATATCCTCCTTCATGCCGTTGCTCATCCATTCGAGGATGATTCCGAAGCATTCGCATTTATAGAGGCGGATGACCAGCTCCCGGTCCTCCTTCCGCACGGCGTGACCCTTGGTCAGCGTCTGCACATAGGAGGTGATGACGATCTCGCACACCTTCATCAGATAGTGCTCGTACAGGTCGCGGTTGCCGGAATTGTAGAGATGCAGTACCGCCTTCCGATTTTGCAGGGCGAACTGAATGGCTACCTCCAGGCACTGCTCCATCGAATCGAGCGTCGGATACTGCTCGATCAGGCGATCGGCCTCATCCGTCACAATCTCCTGCAGCAGCGAGGGAAGATCCTCAAAATAGTAATAGAAGGTGTTGCGGTTAATGCCGCAGGTCTGCACGATGTCCTTGACGGTAATCTGCGCGAGCGGCCGCTCGTTCAGGAGCTGCAGCAGCGTCTTTTTGATGGCATCCTTGGTGAAGCTTGACATGGGATGTCCTCCTCGGGTGTAGTCCAAAACGAAATACTGCTTTATCGGAAGTATACCATAAATCATTCCGCCGTGCAAGCGCCGCTTTTTTGACAGTCTGAGAAGGGACACGGTTTCCCGTGTCCCTCCTTTTTAAGCTATTGCGGTGAACTCCGTGCAAAGCCCGGACGATCAATACATACCGTCCATGCCGCCGGCCGGAGCCGCCGGAGCCGGCGTCGGCTCCTTGATATCGGTCACGAGCGATTCGGTGGTCAGCACCATCGCCGCCACGGAGGAGGCGTTCTGCAGCGCGGAACGCGTCACCTTGGTCGGATCCACGATGCCCGCCTCAAACATATCCACATATTCCTCGGTGGCAAAGTTGAAGCCGTAGTTCTTCTTGCCCGAGCTGCGGATCTTGTCGATGATGACGCTGCCCTCGAGACCCGCGTTCAGCGCGATCTGACGTACCGGCTCCTCCAGTGCCTTCAGCACAATCTGAATGCCGGTCTTTTCGTCGCCCTCGGCCGTCTCCAGCATCTGCTTCAGCACCTCGGACGCGTTGATGACCGCCACGCCGCCGCCGGCGACAATGCCTTCCTCAACGGCCGCCTTGGTGGAGGACAGGGCGTCCTCGATGCGGAGCTTCTTCTCCTTCATTTCCACTTCCGTCGCGGCGCCGACCTTGATGACGGCTACGCCGCCGGCCAGCTTCGCCAGCCGCTCCTGCAGCTTCTCGCGGTCAAAGTCGGAGGTGGTGTTTTCAATCTGTGTGCGGATCTGAGCCACACGGGACTTGATGGCATCCTGGTCTCCGGCCCCGTCCACGATGATGGTATGCTCCTTCTGCACCTTCACCTGACGGGCGCGGCCGAGCATGTTCATGGTGGTTTCCTTCAGCTCAAGGCCCACCTCGTCGGAGATGACGGTACCGCCGGTCAGAATGGCGATATCCTGCAGCATCTCCTTACGGCGGTCACCGAAGCCCGGCGCCTTGACGGCGACACAGGTGAATGTGCCGCGCAGCTTGTTGACGATCAGAGTCGTCAGCGCCTCGCCCTCGATGTCCTCGGCAATGATGACCAGCTTGCGGCCGGCCTGCAGCACCTGCTCGAGCAGCGGCAGAATATCCTGAATGTTGGAAATCTTCTTATCGGTGATCAGCAGATAGGCGTCGTCAATCACGGCCTCCATCTTGTCGGTATCGGTGACCATATACGGGGTCACATAGCCGCGGTCAAACTGCATGCCTTCCACGACCTCGGAGTAGGTCTCCGCCGTCTTGGATTCCTCGATGGTGATGACGCCGTCCGCCGACACCTTCTCCATCGCCTCGGCAATCAGGTTGCCGATCTCCTCGTCGCCGGCCGAAATCGTCGCCACACGGGCAATATCCTTCGAACCGGAAACCATCTTGGCATTGTGGGCAATTTCGGCCACCACCGCGTCCACAGCCTTCTGAATGCCGCGCTTGATGCCCATCGGGTTGGCACCGGCCACGACGTTCTTCATACCCTCGCGGATCAGAGCCTGCGCCAGCAGCGTAGCCGTCGTGGTACCGTCACCGGCGATATCGTTCGTCTTGGTAGCGACCTCCTTGACGAGCTGAGCGCCCATGTTCTCAAACGGGTTCTCAAGCTCCACTTCCTTGGCGATGGTCACACCGTCGTTTGTAATCAGCGGAGCGCCGAATTTCTTATCCAGCACAACGTTGCGGCCGCGCGGCCCCAGTGTAATTTTCACGGTATTGGCGAGCTGATCCACGCCGGCCTGCAGGGCCTTACGGGCTTCCTCTCCGTACAGAATCTGTTTTGCCATAAGTCATATCCTCCTTACGTTTCCGCTTGTACTCTTACTCCACAATGGCGAGAATGTCGCTCTGACGCACGATGGTATATTCCTCGCCGTCCAGCTTGACCTCCGTGCCGGAATACTTGCTGGTCAGCACGCGGTTGCCCACGGCCACATACATCTGAACTTCCTTGCCGTCCACGACACCGCCCGGGCCCACAGCCACGACCTCGGCCACCTGCGGCTTCTCCTTGGCGGCGCCCGCCAGAATGATGCCGCTCTTGGTGGTTTCCTCCGCCTCGACCATTTTCAACACGACGCGATCAGCCAAAGGCTTGATAGACATATCGGTTTCCTCCCTTATATTGTTCATTGCTATTGCTTACCGATCGTTTTAGCACTCATATCTCCCGAGTGCTAAATCTATTGTAGCCCATTTTTCAAAAAAATCAAGAGGGAATTTCCTCTTTTTCAAAATTTTAACACTTTGGTCATATATTGGAAAACGCCCGGCGGACAAAATGTCCTCCGGGCGTTTGAACACATCAGGTTTCAGAATTCAGTCGGTTCCGCAGAGGGCTCTGCGGCTACCTCCGCAATCGGCTTCTCCGCCTGCTGCGGACCGCGGCGCCGACGCACCGCATGAATGATAAGCCCGATACCGAGACCGACTGCGGCTGGGCAGATCCATCCGAGTCCGAGGTCAAAGAACGGCAGCAGGCCGCCCACGGAAAGCAGTGCCTCCGACACCGCATCGGGCAGCAGGCCCTGCGGCAGAGCCTTCACCAGGTCAAACACGGCCGCCGCAAGCGTAAAGCCCGTGGTCCAGGCGTAGACCGTCCGGTCGTTGCCGAACAGCCGCCCGCACAGTGCCAGCAGAATCAGGGTAATAGCCAGCGGATAGAGGAACATCAGCACCGGAATCGAATACGCAATGATGGTGTCGAGTCCGAGCGTAGCAATCAGGAACGACAGCACACAGAAGCCGATCGCCCACACCCGGTAGGACGGGCCCTTCGGGAACATGGCACTGAAGCATTCGCCGCAGCTGGTAATCAGTCCGACCGCCGTCTTCAGGCAGGCCAGAGTCACGATCACGGCCAGAATGATGGCTCCCGCATCCTTGAAATAGTGGCGGGCCACCACATGTAGCACCTCGCCGCCGTCCGCGCACATCGGATACAGCACCCGACTCTGCGCACCGACCCATGTGGTCAGAATATAGATGATCGCCATGAGTGCACAGCCGAAAATGCCGGAGCGGATGGTATTGCCGGCCACGGCAGCCGGCTCGGTCACTCCGAGGCGTTGGATGGCATTCACCACCACGATGCCGAACGCCAGGCCCGCCAGAGCATCCATGGTGTTATACCCCTCCAGGAAGCCCTTGAAGAAGGGACCGCTCTGATAGGCCTCCTGCGGCACGACAGAGGAGACCTCTCCCATCGGGAAGATCAGCGCCGTGACGGTCAGCAGCCCGAGGCTCACCAAAAAGAGCGGTGTCAGCAGCTTCCCGACCCACAGAAGAATTTTCCCGGGACGCAGCGAGAACCACAGCACCGCCGCAAAAAACAGGAAGGAAAATACCCAGATGACCCATCCGGCGGAGGATTCATTCTCCAGCGCAGGACGGATTCCCACCGAAAACGACGTGGAGGCACAGCGCGGAATGGCAAAGAACGGCCCGATGGTCAGATAGAGCAGGCAGGTGAAAAACAGCCCGTACTTTCTGCCGGCCTTGCTGCTCATTTCCAGCAGTCCGCTGCTGCGGCTCATGCCGAGGGCCGCCACCCCGAGCAGCGGGATACCGACGCCGGTTACGAGAAAGCCGAGTACGGCGACCCACATCCGGGAGCCGGCCGCCTGTCCCATATAGACGGGGAAAATCAGATTCCCCGCGCCGAAAAAGAGTCCGAACAGCATACTGCCGACGGACAGCGTTTCCGCAAAGCTCAATCGTTTCTTCATGTGATACCCGCTTTCTCTGAGTTTTCGCCAACACAAGGCGCCGCTAAACGGTGGTTTTCCGCTTTTCCCGAAATTCCGGGAAATAATAAACGGTTTTTAAAGCATACCATATTTAGCGAAAAAAAGCAACAGCGTATTACCGTTTTAAAAGAAAAAAGTGAAAAGAGCCTCTTTCGGTAAGGCAGAGCGGGACAAAAACAGGCCGCGGGCATAAACCCGCGACCTGTTTCAAGCGTTTTGACGGTCTTTTTTCGTTCAGCGATCCTCCTGATGCGGAGAATGCGAGAAAATGTCCTCGGTGGTGGACTCCGGCCCTACAATCCGACGGTTGGCCGGGGCCTGCGCGGAGGGGGCATCTCCGGAATAACGCTCCGGATGCGGCTCCGCAGTCCGGGTCTCTCCCGCGCCCGACAGTGCTACCTTTTCCTCCCCGCTGCCCTCGGCAGGCTGCTTCTTCCGGATGAAGAACAGGTAAATCAGCACGCCCATACCGACCAGCAGCAGAATTCCGACCACCAGCAGCACGATAAACAGCACCAGCAGCAGCGAGGACTGCTGGGAATCTCCGCTGCTGTCCGTTTCTCCCTCGAAGCCGATCAGTGAGAAATGGCCGAGCACCGGCACCGTGAAGGTGACCACGCCGCCCTTGGCCGTCACCTTGGTCGGGGTCGCCACCACGCCGTCTCCGGTCATGGCCACACCGAACACCGTGCAGCCCTGCAGCGCCGTGGGAATCGGCAGCTCCACCGTATACATCATATTTTCCAGTGTCGAGGTGTCGTCGATGCGGAGATCCAAGCCGTCCGCCGAAACGGCCTGCAGCGACAGCTGGAAGGTGATGGCATGTGCCGGAACATTCTTGAGCGAGGCGAAATCCGCACTGGCCTGGCGCGCCGTCTCGATCTGCTCCGCCGTCAGCGACAGCGGCGAGGTATAGAACGCACCGACCACGGTCCCGCCGTAGGTGGCGGTCAGGCGGGCATAATCCGCCGCCGAAACGGAGATCCGCGCCTTGCCGTTGAAGGTATTGATGCCTCCGCCGAACGCCTTCAGCAGGTTGACATCCGACAGCACGTTCATCCAAACGCGGTCGTCCGCAGCGGAGGTCGTGATTTCGCCGTGCACCGTCCCGTAGGTGGTACCCTGCGTACCGGTCGTAATCTGGCCGTCCGCGGACGGCAGTGTCGGCAGCGGCTGCGTCGTGCCGGTCGTGCCGGTGGTCTCCGTCGAGGAGGTCGTCGTGGTATCGCCGTTCGAGGTGGTGGTGCCCGATGCATTCTGCGACGAGGTCGTGGTCTGGAAGGTCACCGTCTTATCGGCCGAGGTCGCCGTATATTCCACGCCGTCCGCCGTCTTCAGGCCGTCGAAATCCACCTGAACGGACATGCCCTCCTTGAGCTGCGGCAGCGAACGGAATTCCGCAGCACCGTCCGCATCCGTTTTGCGGCTCAGGTAGCGTTTCGTCGAGCCGACGCTCAGCCACAGCTCCGCGCCCTCAACCGGGTTGCCCTGGGCATCCGTCAGCACGGCCTTCAGGGTATTTTCCCCCGACCGCAGCTCCAGCTCCAGCCGGGTCTTTGCCTTTCCGGTATGTACGAATCCGCCCGGCTGCGTCACCTCCTGCGGCTCGCCGTCCTTTACGGAAAACCGATAGGTCACGTCATGACGGCCGTAGGGAGCCCCGGAGATATCCACCTCCGCCCGGGTTCCCTCGGTGTCGATCTTATCGCTGCCCAAAATCAGCTCACCGATGCTCATCTCCGTCAGGACGGCATCCTCCGCATCCCATTCCACCAGCCAGTGTTCCCCGTTCTGCTCGGCCTTGGTGATGCGCACCGTCTCCTCGGCCGCAGCCTGCCATCCGAACGGCAGCAGGAGCAGCAGGCACAGGAACAGCGCCATTCCCCGTTTCATCATGTTCGGTACACCTTTCCTTTCCGCATCCGCGGCGCGCGGAGCCTCGCGGCTTCGCGGCAGCGGGTTGGTTTCTGTATAGACAAAAAATCGCACAAGAGTTCCGATGCTCCACATTACGGGAGATCTTATGCTGTAGTATAGCAT
>URYX01000101.1 GCA_900552225.1 uncultured Oscillospiraceae bacterium
GTCTAAACTATACCATGTCCCGCGGCGTTTGTAAAGGGGTGAAACCTCCGATGAGGGAGTCCGCAGCCGCCTTTTGTCCGGAATCCCGAAATAAGGACAACGGAGAGCCCCGCGGACAGGCAAGCCGGCCGCCGCCGGGGCATATAGATGCTATCGGGCTTATGTCAAAGACCCGCCGCAGGAAAAAACGGCCGCCCGGCCGAAAAGGGAGGGAGCGCGGATGCTGTCCGAGCTGATGGATTCTCTGTCCCGTATGCTGTTTATGGTGCTGCACGTCATCCAGTCGGGATCCTTTCCGCAGCCGCTGTCGGCTCAGGAGGAGGCGGACTGCCTGAAGGCCTTCCGCGAGCGCGGCGACCGGGAGGCGCGGGCCCGCCTGATCGAGCATAACCTGCGCCTGGTGGCGCATATCGTCAAGAAGTACTACAGCGCGGCAGCCGAGCAGGACGAACTCATCTCCATCGGCACCATCGGCCTCATCAAGGCGGTCACCACCTTTGACCATACCAAGGGAACGCGCCTTGCCACCTACGCCTCCCGCTGCATTGAAAATGAAATCCTGATGTATTTCCGCGCCGGGCGCAAAAATGCGCAGGATGTCTCGTTCAGCGAGCCGATCGACACCGATAAAGAGGGACATCCTCTGACGCTGCTCGACGTGATTGCGGAGGAGGACTGCATCTGCGAGAATCTCGAGTGGAAGGTCAGCGCGGAGCAGCTGCACCGCTATATGCGGGAGGTGCTCGAGCCGCGTGAGCAGGAGATTCTCGGCCTGCGCTACGGCCTGACCTCGGACGGCCTGACGCAGCGGGAGGTGGCGCGCTGCCTCGGCATCTCCCGCTCCTATGTGTCGCGTATCGAGAAAAAGGCGCTGCAGAAGCTGCGCCGCCGGTTTGAGCAGGGGGAAGCGCGCCGCCTCCCGCCCTCCTCCCGCTGAAGGAGCAGGCCTGCGTCGCGCCCGTCCGCCGCCGGAAACTTTGCAAAACCTGAACGGAAATCCGTGAGAAGGGCTTGCGGGTTTGGCCGCCGTATGGTATACTGTTTTTTATATAGAAAGTACATGGGGGCGGACGGAGTGCGCAGACGCGGAATTTACGGGAACCACATTGAGGAAATATGCGAGGTATGCCGTTACGGCCGCCGGGCCGCGGACGGGGAAAATGTGCTGTGCGTCCATAAGGGCGTGATGTCGCGCTATGAGCATTGCCGCAAATTTGAATACGATCCGCTGCGGCGGATCCCGACGCGCGCCCCGCTCCCGGAGGAGCATACGGCCGAGGAGTTTTCGCTGGAGGAATAAACAAGAGGAGGGAGGCGGCGCGGATGCAGTCGCTTACGGAACGCCGCGAACGCGGGGGACAGGCCTTTTTGCTGGCACTCGGGGTGGCGGCGCTGTGGATTCTGCCGTTTTTGTGCATCGACCGGGGCCATTTCCTGTATTACGGGGATTTCAACGCACAGCAGGTGCCGTTTTATCAGATGGCGCACGATCACGTGCGCGCAGGCGACATTTTTTGGGACTGGAATACCGATCTCGGGGCCAATTTTGTCGGCTCGTATTCCTTTTACCTGCTCGGCAGCCCGTTCTTTTGGCTGACGCTGCCGTTTCCGAGCGCGGCGGTGCCGTATCTGATGGGGCCGCTGCTGGTGCTGAAGCTGGCCTGCGCCTCCTATACGGCCTATCTGTTCTGCCGCCGCTTTGTCAGCCCCGAGCTCTCGGTGCTCGGCGGTCTGCTGTATGCCTTTTCCGGCTTTTCGGTCTATAATATCTTTTTCAATCATTTTCATGAGGCCATCGTCTATTTCCCTCTGATGCTGTGGGCGCTCGAGCGCTATATGGCGGAGGGACGGCGCGGATGGTTTGCGCTGACCGTGTTCCTGAGCGCGCTGAACAACTACTATTTCTTCATCGGACAGGCCATTTTCCTGGTGATCTATTGGGTGGTGCGGCTCGCGTCGCATGCCTGGGAGGTCAGGCCCTCGCGCCTTTTCGGCATCTGGCTGGAGGCGATCCTCGGGACGGCCATGGCCGGGGTGCTGCTGCTGCCGTCGTATTACGCGGTGCTGCAGAATTCCCGGACGGAAGAGCTGCTGTCCGGGTGGGATCTGCTGATTTACAAAACGCCGCAGCGGCTGTGGGATATCATTCACTCCTTCTTTTTCCCGCAGGATATCCCGGCGCGTCCGAATTTCTTCCCGGATGCCGATAATAAATGGGCCTCCATGTCGGCCTGGCTGCCGCTGTTCGGCTGCTCCGGCGTCATTGCCTACCTGCGCTCCCGCCGCCATACCGATTGGCTGCGGCGGATGCTGGTGCTGTGCCTGCTCTTTGCGGTGATTCCCGTGTTCAACGCCATGTTCCAGCTGATGAACGCGATGTACTATGCCCGGTGGTACTATATGATGGTGCTGCTGCTGGCGCTGGCCACCGTGCGCTGCTTCGACGCCTCCGACCCGGCGACCGAGGCCGTCTCCTGGCGCCATGCCTTCTTCTGGTCGTTTGCGGGAACGCTGTTTTTCGCTCTGCTGATCGGCTTCGCGCCGAAGTCGTGGGAGCCGGACGGGGAGACGGGACGGCTGAGTTTCGGCCTCATGGAGTACCCCGACCGCTTTTGGGTGTATGTGGCCATCGCGCTGGTCGGACTGATTCTGGCCCTGCTTCTGACGCTGGTCTACCGGCGGTTTTCCAAGGAGTTTTATAAGCTTGCCTGCGTTGCCCTGTGCGGCGTCTCGCTGATGTACGGCTGGTATTTCCTGGGGCTCGGCAAGGCCAACGCCTACTATCCGTCGCAGTATATCCTGGACCGGGTGCTGGAGGGGGACGAAAAGGTGACCTTCCCCGACACGGAGGACTGGTGGCGCCTCGACCCGAACGAGGAGATCGAGAACCTGTGCATGTACTGGCAGCACCCGGGCATTCAGGCCTTCCACAGCGTGGTGCCCGGCTCCGTGATGGAGTTTTACAATTCCGTCGGTGTGTCGCGCAGCGTGTCCAGTAAGCCCGGCGTGTCCCATTATGCGCTGCGGGCGCTGCTCTCGGTGCGGTGGGCGATCGATTACGATAACGCCGACGGCGTGCGTTATAAGAAGGAGGATCAGTTTCTCGAAAAGGACGGCAGCATCCGCCTGTTCGGCTTTGCCTACCGGGATACGCAGAACGGCTACCGGATGTACGAAAACGAGAACTTCCTGCCGATGGGCTTTACATACGATTCCTACATCACGCGCGCGGAATACGACGCCCTGCAGGAGTATCAGCGGGAGCTGATGCTGCTGAAGGCCCTGGTGGTCGAGGAGGAGCAGGTGCCCGCGGTGTCGCAGCTTCTGCCGCACCGGGACACCTCCGGCCTTACCTATACCTACAGCAGCTTCCGCAGGGACGTGGAGGAGCGCCGCCGGGAGACGGCGACGGCTTTCACCCCCGATTCCCGCGGCTTTACCGCGGAGATTACGCTGGATGAGCCGGGCATCGTGTTCTTCAGCGTGCCGTATGAGGGCGGCTGGAGCGCTCAGGTGGACGGCGTGGACGCGGAGCTTCTGAGGGTCAACGTCGGCTTTATGGCGGTGGCCTGCCCGGCGGGCACCAGCCGGATTACCTTCCGGTATAGGACCCCCGGCCTCCGCACCGGCCTGTGCATTACGCTCGGCGCGGCCGCCCTGCTCGGGCTCTATCTGCTGCTCGGCTGCCTGAGGCGCACCCGGCGGGGCGCATCCGCTTCCGTCTCCGACGCAGCCTCCGTTTCCGCGGAGCAGTCCGGGACCCCGGCGCGGCCGGGAGCGGGGGAGCCCTCGGATGCTGCGGTGTCCCCGGGCTCTGCACCTTCTCCGGAGCTTTCCGTTTCCCGAAGTCCCGCGCCTCCTGCGGAGCGCTCCGCCTCCCGGGACTCTGCGGCTTCTTCGGAGCCTGCGGTGTCTCCGAGTCCCGCCGCCCCTCCGTCCGCTCCCCGGAGCCCCGTGTCCCCGCGGCTGCAGCCGCAGGAGCCGGAGCCGACCGACCCGGACTTTCCGAAGGGCTTTAACCTTTACGGCTATTACCGTCCGCAGCCTTCTTCGCCGCCGGACGGCAGTGTTCACAGTACAAATGCAGAAACAGAGGGAAACGCATGAAAGGAATCAAAACGTACCTTCACCACCTGTTCATCGACGGCCTGTCCGGCATGGCGCTCGGACTGTTCGCCACCCTGATCGTCGGCACGATCCTGGAGCAGATCGCCGCGCTGATTGCGCAGATCGGCGCCGCATGGTGCCAGTCTTTGGCCTCCGGCCTCGTGCTGATGGCCGGGGTCGCCAAGGCGCTGACCGGCGCCGGCATCGGTGCCGGCGTGGCGCAGAAATTCAAGGAGTCGCCGCTCGTGACCGTTTCGGCGGCCGTGGCCGGCATGGTGGGCGCCTTTGCCTCCAAGCTGCTGGCCGGTGCGGCGCTGTCCGGCTCCGTGCTGACGCTGGCGGGCCCCGGCGAGCCGCTCGGCGCCTTTGTCGCCGCCTATACGGCCATCGAGCTCGGCCACCTCGTGTCCGGTAAGACCAAGGTGGATATCCTGGTGACGCCGATTGTCAGCATCGTGACCGGCTCTGTCGTCGGCCTGCTGCTCGGCCCCCCGATTTCGTCGCTGATGAGCGAGCTCGGCGGCCTCATCAACTGGGCCACCATGCAGCAGCCCTTCTGGATGGGCATCCTCGTCTCGGTCATCATGGGTATCGTGCTGACGCTGCCGATCAGCTCGGCAGCCCTCGGCATCGTGCTCGGCCTGTCGGGCATCGCCGCCGCCGGAGGGGATGGCCTGCCGCTATTCATCCCCACACTCGCCATTCGCGCCGCGATGGTGATGACGGTCGCCTCGGCGGCCCGATTGGGAACGACAGTGCTGGCGGGGTTCCAGGCGGTGAACTCGTCTTGGAATTTCGCGATGAATATGCTGGATTCGGTAGGCATCGCCGGTCAGACCCTGGTGGGCGCGGCGATGGGCGCAGGAGACCGCGCACGCACACTGCGACTGACCCGGGCCACGGGACGAGCCGGATTGGCGGCCGGAGCCGCTATCGGCTGCGGATTCGCCGTGGCCGGCCTGTTCGTCGGCCGCCTGTTCTCGCCCAACCCGCACGTCCAGTTGCTGGTCGCCGCCGGCATGGTGACGATGGGTGCGTTCCTGCCACTACAGGGGTGGATGATGGCGCTGGACGGCATACTGATCGGCGCCCGCGATTTCCGCTACCTGGCGATTACCTGCACACTGACCGCGACGGTGTATATCGCATTGACCGCGATCTGCGTGGATGCGGCCGCGCCCATGCTGCCCGGCGACCTGGCCTCGACCGTGCTGCTATGGGCGATGTTCAATATCGTGCTCATGGGCGGCCGCGGCCTGTTCAATGGCCTGCGCATACGCAGCGAATCATGGCTCGGTCAGACCGCCCTCTAACGACCGGCCCGCGACAGCCCTCGCTGCGCTGCGGAACACCCACCTTGACATCGCCTTTGCCTCAGCTGAGCATCATATGATAATGGCATCGGCTCCCGAAGATGGGAGACGCCACGCGGAAGGAGATTCCGCCCCGAATCAGATGACATCCGAATACTCACAGATAAGCAAAGCATGATCGACGTGCGGGAGAAGGCCGCTAGGCAGTTCAGCGCGCGCCTGACCGGTCGCGGGTTCGAAAGCTGGGTGCGAGAGGGCAACGACACCTATGTGGTCGGCGGTCAGGAATACATGCCGCAGGACCTGGTCGTGGTACGCGCCCTCGACGCGGCGGGCAATCCCGTGTCAGCCGAAGTCAACGTCGGCATAGCCACCTTCAACCTGTACCCGGATACTCTCACGGGCGGCGCTGTACATGGCACGCACCAGACTTTCGCGCCAATGGCTCCACCCGTATCGCTTGGATATCTCCTCACCGGCCGTAGCCCCGAGCGACGACCCGTCGGCGCGGGTCAGGTCATACAGCATGTCCAGCAGCATCGGATCACGGTCCATGCAACGGGCGAGCGACTCCCCCACGGCCGGATCGTTCGGGTTCTTGCCGGTCGCGAACTCAGAGAGCGTCAGATGCTCCCGCACCAGGATGCGCACCCATCGCGCGATGTCCGCGTCGAATCCCATGCGCTTCATGATCACCGCGGCGTGACGGGCGCCCTCTGCCGCATGATCGGTCACGAACGGACGTTTGCCGACATCATGCAGCAGTCCGGCCAATAGCAGCGCCGTGTAGTGACGGTCGTCATACCGCTCGCCTCGCGCCGCCGAAACCCGCGCGAGCCGTGACGTCACCTCGACGCTGTGCCGGTCGATGGTATACCGGTGCGCTGCAGACGCGCTCGGACGATTGCGTATGCCCAGCCATTCAGGCATCCATCGACCGGGTATATCCACGAAATCCAGTTCCTCCCACACGCGCATGAGCGCCGGCCCGGAGGCCAGCAGACGCACGAACAGTTGGCGCGACTCATCATCCCACACGGAAT
>URYX01000102.1 GCA_900552225.1 uncultured Oscillospiraceae bacterium
GCAGAGAATTTCCCCCGCCGGCGGCCCGGCTTTGGGGGACACACGGAGGGAGGACGGCATGGAAAACGGCACCGAATATCTGAAGGCGGGGGTGGAGCCGCTGCTGCAGTGGTACGAAACGCACCGCCGGCCGCTGCCGTTCCGGGATGCCCCGACCCCCTATCGCGTGTGGATTTCCGAAATCATGCTGCAGCAGACGCGCATCGAGGCGGTGCTGCCGCGCTACGAGGCCTTTCTGCGGGCGCTGCCGACGGTGCAGGCGCTGGCGGAGGTTTCGGAGGAGGCACTGCTGAAGCTGTGGGAGGGGCTCGGCTATTACAGCCGGGCCCGGCATCTCCGGCAGGCGGCGCAGCAGATGATGCAGCAATACGGCGGCGAGCTTCCGGCGGATTTTGCGGCGCTGCGGGCACTGCCCGGCATCGGGGACTACACCGCGGGAGCCATCGCCTCCATCGCCTACGGCATTGCCGTGCCGGCCGTGGACGGCAATGTGCTGCGCGTGCTGGCCCGGCTGCTCTGCTACCGGGAGGATGTGCTGCAGGGCAAGCCGCGTGCCTATCTGAGCCGCGTGGCGGCGGCGCTGGTGCCGGAGGATCGCCCGGGAATGTTCAACGAGGCCGTCATGGAGCTCGGAGAAACGGTGTGCCTCCCGAACGGCGAGCCGAAATGCGATGTCTGCCCGCTCGGCGGCCTGTGCGCCGCGCGGCGGGAGGGCTGTGCGGCGCAGCTGCCGGTCCGTATCCCGAAAACCAAGCGGCGGACCGAGCGGCGGACGGTGTTTGTCGTTGTCAGCGACGAGCGGCCGGCCCGCGTGCTGCTGCATCGGCGGCCGGAGACGGGGCTGCTGGCGGGGTTGTGGGAGCTGCCGAACTTTGAGGGTGAGGAGGCCGAGGCGGCGCTGCAGCGGGAATGTCCGCTGCAGGTGCTCGATCGTGCGCCGCTGCCCGCGGCGCGGCACCTGTTTTCGCATATTACCTGGGAAATGACGGGAATCCGGCTGACGGTGCCGCCGACGGCGGCGCTGCCGGACGGGTATCTTTGGGCGGGGGCCGAGGCGCTGACCGAGCAGTATGCGCTGCCGAGCGCATTTCGCGCCTATGCGGGCCTCCTGCCCGATCAACTGAGAGGAGCTGCAGCCACATGACACAACCGGTTGCCCTTGTGACCGGCGCCTCCGGCGCCATCGGCGGTGCCATTGCCCGCCGGCTGGCGGCGGACGGAATGGCGCTGTGTCTGCACTATTACAGTCACCGTGAAGCGGCCGAGGCGCTCGGAGCCGAGCTGGCGGCGCAGGGCACTCCCGTGGCGGTATGCGCGGCGGATCTAGCCGACCCGGAGCAGGCGCGGGAGCTCCTGCGCTGCTGCGAACGGGAGCTCGGTGAGGTCGGTGTGCTGGTCAACAACGCCGGCTTTGCGGATATACGGCTGCTGCCCGATGTGACGGATGCGCTGTGGCAGCGGATGCTGGCCGTGCACGTGAACGGGGCGTTTTATCTGGCGCGCGGGGTGCTCCCCGCCATGATCCGCGCCGGGCGGGGAGTCATTGTCAACATCACCTCCATGTGGGGCGAGACCGGCGGCTCCTGTGAGGTGGCATATTCCACCGCCAAGGCGGCGCTGACGGGGTTTACCCGGGCACTGGCCAAGGAGGTGGGGCCGTCGGGCATCCGCGTCAACGCGGTAGCCCCCGGCGTGATCGATACGCCGATGAATGCCGCACTCGATGCGGACGACCGGGCGGCACTCTGCGACGAGACACCGCTCTGCCGCTGGGGGACTCCCGGGGAGGTGGCCGCGGCGGTCGCGTTCCTGGCCTCGTCCGATGCGGCCTTTATCACCGGACAGGTGCTGCGCGTGGACGGCGGCCTGGTCATCGGCTGAGCCGCGGCGGAGGGCTGCGGCGGTTTTAAGAAACCCGAGAATTGTGAGGATAAAAGAATGGCGGAAAAAGCAAAAAAGACGCAGTATGGGAACGAAAGCATCACCTCCCTGAAGGGCGCGGACCGCGTCCGGAAGCGTCCGGCGGTCATCTTCGGCTCGGACGGACTGGACGGCTGCCAGCACGCGGTGTTTGAGATTCTCTCCAACTCCATCGATGAGGCGCGCGAGGGCTACGGCAAGCAGATTGTCGTCACCCGCTTCGAGGACGGCTCGTTTGAGGTGCAGGATTTCGGACGCGGCGTACCGGTGGACTACAACCCGAAGGAGGAGCGCTTCAACTGGGAGCTGATCTTCTGCGAAATGTATGCCGGCGGCAAATACAATACCAACAGCGGCGAAAACTATGAGTTTTCGCTCGGCTTAAACGGCCTCGGCGCGTGTGCAACGCAGTATTCCTCCGAATATATGGACGTTGAGGTCAGGCGCGACGGATACCGCTACACCCTGCACTTTGAAAAGGGCGAGAATATCGGCGGACTGCACAAGGAGCCCTATACCAAGCGGGATACCGGCACCACCATCCGCTGGCGTCCCGACCGTGACGTGTTCACCGATACCGATGTGCCGATTGAGTATTTCCGCGATGTGCTGAAGCGGCAGGCCATCGTCAATCCGAATCTGCTGTTTACGCTGCGCTGGCAGAACGGCCGCAGCTTCGATACGGAGGAATTCCGCTATGAAAACGGCATTGCCGACTATGTCCGCGAGGTCGTCGGTGAGGATGCGCTGACCGATGTGCAGATATGGAGCAGCGAGCGGCGCGGACGCGATCGCGAGGACAAGGACGAATACAAGGTCAAGCTGCAGGTGGCGCTGTGCTTCTCCAACCGGGTCAACCTGCTCGAATATTACCACAACTCCAGCTTTCTGGAATACGGCGGCGCGCCGGAAAAGGCGGTGCGCTCCGCCTTTGTGGCGCAGATCGATGCCTATCTCAAGCAGACCGGGAAATATCTGAAAAACGAGAGCAAGATCACCTTCCAGGACGTGCAGGACTGCCTGGTGCTGGTCTCCTCCTCCTTCTCCACCCAGACCTCCTATGAAAACCAGACCAAAAAGGCCATCAACAACAAGTTTATTCAGGAGGCCATGACCGAGTTTCTGCGGCACAATCTCGAGGTCTATTTCATCGAGAACAAGGCCGATGCGGAAAAGATCGTCGGGCAGGTGCTCATCAACAAGCGCAGCCGCGAAAAGGCGGAATCCACCCGGCTGAATCTCAAAAAGACGCTGCAGAGCGGCAGCGATCTGGCCTCCCGCGTACAGAACTTCGTCGATTGCCGCACCAAGGAGGTCTCCCGGCGCGAGCTGTTCATCGTAGAGGGTAAATCCGCCATGGGTGCCTGTGTCCAGGCGCGCAACCCCGATTTTCAGGCCATCATCCCCGTGCGCGGCAAAATTCTCAATTGCCTCAAGGCGGAATATCAGAAAATCTTCAAAAACGAGATCATCACCGATCTGATCAAGGTGATGGGCTGCGGCGTTGAAGTGCGCAGCAAGGCCAACAAGGATCTGGCCAACTTCGACCTGAGCCTGCTGCGCTTTTCCAAAATCATTATCTGCACCGATGCGGATGTGGACGGCTTCCAGATCCGCACGCTGATTCTGACCATGCTGTACCGGCTGACGCCGACGCTGATCGAGCAGGGGTATGTGTATATCGCGGAGACGCCGCTTTACGAGATCAACACCAAATCGGACACGTATTTTGCCTACAACGAGAGCGAAAAGAGCGAGATTCTGCGCGAAATCGAGGGGCAGAAATACACCATCCAGCGCTCCAAGGGACTCGGTGAAAACGATCCGGATATGATGTCGCTGACCACGATGAACCCCGCGACCCGCCGGCTCGTCAAGGTCGATCCCGCCGACGCGGAGGCGACGGCCGCCATGTTCGACCTGCTGCTCGGGGACAACCTGACCGGGCGCAAGGACATGATTGCAAGCTGCGGCAGCCAGTATCTGGAAATGCTGGATTTGAGCTGAGAGGAGGAAACACGACATGGCCAAGAAAAAAAGCACCGGAGCCTCGGACAGCGTCTTTGAGCTTCCCCCTCACGCGCACATTGCGGGCGCGGGACTGGTGGAAAACCAGCGCATCACCGATACGCTCGAACAGAACTATATGCCCTACGCCATGAGCGTCATCATGTCGCGCGCCATTCCGGAGATCGACGGCTTCAAGCCGTCGCACCGCAAGCTGCTGTACACCATGTACAAAATGGGGCTGCTCACCGGAGCGCGCACCAAATCCGCCAACATCGTCGGCGCCACCATGAAGCTGAATCCGCACGGCGATGCCGCCATTTACGATACGATGGTGCGTCTGGCACGCGGCAACGAATCGCTGCTGCATCCGTATGTGGATTCCAAGGGAAACTTCGGTAAGGCCTACTCCTCCGATATGGAATGCGCCGCACCGCGATACACCGAGGCCAAGCTCGACCCGCTGGCCGGTGAGCTGTTCTGCGATATCGACCGGGACACGGTGGATTTTGCGGACAACTACGACGCCAGCATGAAGGAGCCGACGCTGCTGCCCGTCACCTTCCCGTCCATTCTCGTCAACAACAACCTCGGCATTGCCGTCGGCATGGCGAGCCAGATCTGCTCCTTCAATCTGCGGGAGGTGTGCGAGACCGCCATTGCGCTGATGGAGGACCCCGAGCACGACCTGCTCAGCACGCTGAAGGCCCCCGATTTCCCCGGCGGCGGCCGCCTTGTCTACCGCCCCGAGGAGATGCGCCGTATCTATGAGACCGGCCGCGGCGGCTTCCGCGTGCGCTCGGTCTATACCTACGATAAGGACAACCACTGCATTGACGTAACCGAGATTCCCTACACCACCACGCTGGAGGCCATCATTGCCAAGGTGACCGAGCTCGTCAAGGCGGGCAAGCTGCGGGAAATCAGCGATATCCGCAACGAGACCGGTCTCGACGGCCTCAAAATTACCATTGACCTGAAGCGCGGCACCGATCCGGACAAGCTAATGAGCCGCCTGTTTGCGCTGACGCCGCTCGAGGATACCTTCTCCTGCAACTTCAATGTGCTGATTGCGGGCGTACCGCGGGTGCTCGGCGTGCGCGAGCTGCTCGAGGAATGGACCGCCTTCCGCATGGAATGCGTCCGCCGCCGGGTTTATTTCGATCTCTCCCGTGCGCGGGAGCGGCAGCACCTGCTGAAGGGACTGCAGAAGATTCTGCTCGATATCGACAAGGCCGTGGCCATCGTCCGCTCCACCGAGGAGGAGAGCGAGGTGGTCCCGAACCTGATGATTGGCTTCGGCATCGATCAGATTCAGGCGGAATATGTGGCGGAGATCAAGCTGCGGCATCTGAACCGGGAATACATCCTGAAGCGCACCGCCGATTTGGAAAAGCTCGAGCATGACATTGCCGATATGGAGGATATCCTGAAAAGCGCCGCACGCATCCGGAGGATTATCGTCGCGGAGCTGCGGGAGGTGGCCGCCAAATACGGTCGGCCGCGGCGTACCCAGCTGCTGTTTGCCGACGATCTCCCGGAGGAGGAGGCACCGGAGGAGGAGAGTGTGCCGGATTATCCGTGCACCCTGTTTTATACTGCCGAGGGCTACTTCAAGAAGATTCAGCCGAACTCGCTGCGCATGAGCAGCGAGCAGAAGCTGAAGGAGGGCGACCGCATCGTACAGACCGTCGAGAGCAGCAACGCCCGTGAGCTGCTGTTCTTCACCGACAAGGCCACCGTCTACAAGGCGCGGGTCAGCGACTTCTCGGACACCAAGGCCAGTGTGCTCGGAGACTATGTACCCTCCAAGCTCGGCTTTGAGGAGGGCGAGCAGCCGTTTGCCATGATCGTGACCGGCGACTACAGCGGATACCTGCTCTTTTTCTACGAAAACGGCAAGGTGGCCAAGGTGGAAATGTCCGCCTACGCCACGAAGACCAACCGCCGCCGCCTGATCGGGGCCTATGCCGACAAGTCGCCGCTCGTCGCCGTCCAATGGATCGGGGAGGACTGCGAGTTCATGCTGGAATCCACCGCCGGCCGGCGGCTGCTGGTGCACACCGGTGCCATTGCGCCCAAGACCACCCGCAGCACCATTGGCGTGCAGGTGATGACGCTGAAAAAACCGCACACGCTGAAAACGGTTTGGAAATACGAGGAGGGCATGTCCGCCCGCCCCGCCCGCTACCGTACCAGGACGCTGCCGGCCGCCGGCGCGCTCCCCGCGCAGGAGGATATCGGAGAGCAGCTCAGCTTTGAATAAGGCCTGCGGCTTTTGCAGGCAGGTTCTATGCCTTTTCTGACAGTCAACAGCAGGCTCCGGGTGATTTCCGGGGTCTGCTTTCTCTTTGCTATCACCCTTCCGCACTCCTGTCCATATGCTGATAGGGGGAGGTGATACACATGGATTGCGTTGTACTTTCCGCTCTCTGCGCCACCTGCGGTACATGGCTTGTGACGGCACTCGGAGCCGCCACGGTCTTATTTTTTCGCAAGCCCGACCGGCGGGTACTCAATCTGATGCTCGGCTTT
>URYX01000103.1 GCA_900552225.1 uncultured Oscillospiraceae bacterium
GGGTTACACCGTATCCCTGCCAAAAAACATCCTTATGGGGCTTTGGCTAACGGGCAGACCTTTTTTACTTAAGAGACAGCCTGCCAGCCGGCATACAGCGTCATGCTGCCGACAACCGGCTCATCTAAGGAAAAGGGCACGGAGCAGTCCCGGTCAAGATACCAGCCGGTAAACACATATCCCTCACGCACGGGGTTCTCCGGCGACACGGTTTCCGAGTGCATCACCCGGCTGCTCTCCACATAGGAGCCGCCGTTGGAATCGTAGGTCACCGTAAACCCGTTGTGCCGCACCGTAAAGGCCGTCACCGCCACCAGGGCCGCGATTCCGATAGCCACAAGCCAGTTGGCGGCACGCACCGACAGCTTCACCTTGGCATAGAGCCCTCCCGGACGGCGCGCAGCCGCACTGTCCGCCCGCGCTTCCTGCTCTCCCGGAGTACGGATTTCCGTTTCCATCGTCATTCCTCTTTTCCGTCAGGCTCACCGCAGCTCAGCGGCGCGCCAGGTATTTCCGCATATCGATGGCGCAGGCCACCAGGATGATCAGGCCCTTGATGACATACAGCATGTTCGCATCCACCGACAGGAAGTTGAGTCCCACGAAGATAATCTGCAGCAGCAGCACGCCGATGACGATGCCGCTGATTTTTCCGGTGCCGCCGACAAAGGATACACCGCCGATAACACAGGCCGCAATCGCGTCACTTTCATAGTTGAGGCCGGTCTGGGCCGAGCAGGAGGCGATACGCGCACCCTCAATAAACCCGGTGATGCCGTACATCACACCGGCCAGCACGAACACCATCACGATTGTCCAGAACACGTTGACACCCGAAACGTTGGCCGCCTCCTCGTTGGAGCCGACGGCAAACATGTTCTTGCCGAACTTGGTCTTATTCCAAATGACCCACATGATGGCGGTAATGATGGCGGAATAGAGCACATAGCGCGGTACCGCCACATTGCCGATACGGAACATCGTTCCGCGCACAAACTCCGTATAGCTGTTGTCCAGTCCGGACAGCGTCTGTCCGTTGTTCGTGCCGATCATCAGATACATCAGGATGAGTCCGAATACGATCAGCTGGGTGGACATGGTCACAATGAACGGGTGCAGCTTGAACTTGGCCACAAAGACACCGTTGACCAGGCCGATCAGCGCACCGACCGCAATGACCGCCAGCAGCACCACCCACAGCGGGAGCACGCCGAGACTCGGGAACAGCTTGTTGGCATAATCGCTCGTCTGCAGCAGGGAGGCCGCAATGCAGGCCGTCAGGCCGACCACACGTCCCGCCGAAATATCGGTACCCGTCAGCACGATGGCACCGCCGATACCGAGCGCAATCGGCAGCTTGGCCGCCGTCAGCGAGACGATGTTGATCAGCGAGGACATGGACAGAAACTGCGGCACACGGATGGCAATGTAGATGATGGCCAGTACAATGATGATGTACATGGCATTGTTGAAGATCAGGTCGCTGATTTTCCGGCGCTTGTCCGAGGCGTCCAGCGTTTTGAATTCATCGATCCAGCCGGCGGGACCGCGCCGTTTTTTGGTTGTTTCCATACAGATTTTCCCTCCGATAGATTCTCAGATAGCGGGCCGTAAACCGCCCGCGGGATCAGGCAAACTTGGCGGCCAGCGTCATGATTTCCTCCTGCGTGGCCGTCGCCGCATTGCCCTCTCCGGCCAGGCGGCCGCCCGACATGACCAGAATCCGGTCACACACGCCGAGCAGCTCCGGCATCTCCGAAGAAACCATCAGCACCGTCTTGCCCTTAGCTGCCAGGTCAAGGATCAGCTGGTAAATCTCATATTTGGCTCCGACATCGATGCCGCGGGTCGGCTCATCGAGCAGCAGTACCGTCGGCTCGGTCAGCAGCCACCGCCCGAGGATCACCTTTTGCTGGTTGCCGCCGGACAGTGACCGGATTTTGGTCTCCTGCGACGGCGTCTTGACCCGCATGGAACGGATGCACCAATCGGTGGCCTCCTTCATTTTGCGCTTGCTCAGGAACGGCCCGACCTGACATTTGTCCAGACTGGAAATTGTCGTGTTTTCCCGGATATTCAGGATTCCGAATATTCCGGTCGCACGCCGCTCCTCGGTCAGCAGCGCGAATCCGTTGCGGATGGACTCCCGCGGGGAGCGGTTGCGGATCGGCTTGCCGTCCAGAACCAGCGTACCGCTGTGCCGCGTGGCCGAGCCGTAAAGACAGGCCAGCAGCGAGCTGCGTCCCGATCCGTCCAGGCCGGCCACGCCGATAATCTCGCCGCGCCGCGCCGTAAAGGAGACATCCCGCAGATTGGAATATTCCCCCGAAAGGTGCTCCACCGTCAGCAGCGGATCTCCGATCTCGTTGGTTTTCGGCGGGTAGCGGTTGGTCAGCTCCCGCCCGACCATCAGCCGGATGATCTCGTCCATGGTCAGCTCCTTGGCCGGCCGCGTAGCAATCCATTTTCCGTCACGCATGATCGTGACATCGTCCGAAATCCGCAGAATCTCCGCCATCTTATGGGAAATATAGATGATTGCGCAGCCCTGCTCCTTCAGCATATGAATGATGCGGAACAGGTGCTCCACCTCCTCCTCCGTCAGCGAGGAGGTCGGCTCGTCAAACACAATCACCTTGGCATTATATGACACGGCCTTGGCAATCTCCACCATCTGCCGCTGCGAAACCGGCATATCGGCCATCACCGTCTTGGGATCCACGCGGATCTCCAGGCGGTCGAAGATTTCCTTGGTAGCCCTGTACATTTTCTTTTCACTGGTAAACGGAATTCCCTTGGCCACGGTCGGAAAGCGGCCGAGCCACATGTTATCCATTACGTTGCGCTTGCGCGCATGATTCAGCTCCTGATGCACCATGGCTACGCCGTTTTCCAGCGCCTCCTTGGAGTTGCGGAAGCTGACCTCCTGTCCGTCCAGGTAGATATGCCCGCTGTCCTTGCTGTAGACACCGAACAGGCATTTCATCAGCGTCGATTTTCCGGCGCCGTTCTCCCCCATCAGTGCGTGAACCGTACCGGCCCGCACCGTCAGATTGACCTTATCCAAGGCCTTCACTCCGGGAAAGGTCTTTTCAATATCCTCCATACGCAGCAGCACGCGATCTTGCTCCGTCTCCCGTTCCCGCACCGCATGGATCTCATTGGCAGCAGTATTCATAGCGTTTCCCCCTGTTGGTAATCCGGACGGGGGCGGCGCACAGGCTACCGCCCCCGTCCGGAAAGCAGTCTCAGCCAATCAGCCGAGGTAGGTCTCGTAGGGAATGTTGACACGCCAGGTTCCGACCACATCGAACTTGTCCAGTCCGCTCAGCGTGCTCTTTTCGGTGATGAAGTTGTCCGTGATGGTGGTGATGGCCGTGGCCATGCCCTCGGCATCCTGCTTGATCGTACCGATCATAGAGCCGTTCTTGATCGCATCCTTGCCGGCCTCGGTCGCATCAACGCCGAACACGGGGATGGTCTTGCCGGTGCCGTTGTTGTAGCCGGCACTCTGCAGACCGGAGATAGCACCGAGCGCCATATCGTCGTTGTTGGCGATGACCAGCTCCACCATATTGTTGTTGTTCTCGCTGTAGAGCGCAAGCAGCGTCGTCATATAGTCGTTGGCCGCGCTCGCAGACCACTGGCCGTTCTGATCCACCAGATACTTATTGGTGTTCGAGCTGTCATAGAACTCCAGAGCCGCCTTGCCGTTCTCCTTCAGAATCTTGTCGGCATCCTCCACACCGTACTGGGTGCGGGCAATAGCCTCCATGTTGCCCTCCTGGCCCTTGAACATCACATAGCTGATTTTGCCGTCGCCGTTCAGATCGAGCTTGTCGAAGTTCTCGGCCACGTATTTCCCGACCATTTCGCCCTGCATATGGCCGGCCATTTCGTAATCGGTGCCGACAAACACGCACTTATCGTAGCTGGAAACCACCTTTTCGTTGACCGAGCGGTTGAAGAAGATGACCGGAACGTTCTTTTCCTTGGCCATGTTCACAATGCTCTGCGCCGCGTCATCGGAGCCGGTATCGACCACGTTGACAATCAGCAGACGGGAGCCCTTGGCCAGCGCCGTGGAGACCTGCTCGGTCTGGGTGGTCTGGTTGCCGTTGGCATCGTAGTTGTTGTAGGTGCGTCCGGATTCCTTGAGAATCTTATCCATAGCCGAGCGCACACTGGAGATGTAGGTGTCGCTGTAGGTGTAATAGAACACCGAGATTTCGCCGTCTCCGGCCGTGCCGCAGGACGAAAGTCCGACGCACAGCATGGCGGTCAGTACTAAGGACATCGCGATGGCTAACAGTTTTTTCATGGGATTTACCTCCTGAAATAGTTTTTTGGTGCCCTTGCTGTCTCTTATTATAGTGACTCCGCCCCGAAAGGGGAATGGGATTATTTATTCAGAATGTACACTTTTTTACGACGATGATATTAAAAACCGTTTCGATTTTTCCTCCTCCGCAAAAAGTCCTCCGTCAGGACACGCCGCAATTGACGGTTTTAAGAAAATGTGCTATGATACAGATGCTTTGTCGGTCGGCTTCCGATCGGCGGCCCTTATGCGGCATTTCTTTATAAAGTCTTTATTCAGCGTTATAAAGCAGATGCCAAACAGACACGATAACGGCAGGCGGCGCACCGTCACGGAAGCGTCCGGCCTGCACGGGAGGGAATCAACCTATGCTGCTTGCGGTGGATATGGGAAACACCAACATTACCATCGGCGTATTCGACGGCGAAGCGCTGCGCTTCGAGTCGCGGCTGGCAACGGATCACGCCAAGATGAAGGACCAGTACGCCATCGAGCTTCTGGACATTCTGCGTCTGTACCGGATCGAGCCGACCGCCTTCGAGGGAGCCATTCTGAGCTCCGTGGTTCCCTCGCTTGACCATACGCTGTGCGCCGCCATCCGCCAGGTCACGGGGCTGCAGCCGCTGATCGTCGGCCCGGGCACCAAAACCGGCATCAACATCCGCATTGACGACCCGTCCCAGCTCGGCGCCGACCTGCTGGTCGGGGCCGTGGCCGCGCTGGCTCAGTACGGCGGCCCCTGCATCGTCTGGGATCTCGGCACCGCCACTACGGCCTCGGTCGTAACGGCCGCCGGAGAATTCCTTGGCGGAGCCATCATGCCCGGCGTGAGCACCTCACTGGAATCCCTCATCTATAAGGCCTCGCTGCTGCAGCGCATCCGTCTGGATGCCCCCCCGGCCGCCATCAGCACCAACACCATTGACTGTATGCAGTCGGGCTCCCTGTTCGGCACGGCCGCCATGATCGACGGCATGTGCGACCGTATGGAGCGTGAGCTCGGCACCCCCGTCAAGGTCATTGCCACCGGCGGACTCGGCCGGGAAATCATCCGTCACTGCCGCCGGGATATCCTCTACGATGACCGCCTGCTGCTGACGGGACTGCGGTTGATTTACGAAAAGAACCGCAAATAATACGTCCGAACGGGCTCCGGAGCCGGCCGTCGGACACGGCATCCCCCGCGGGAGCCGCAGTCCTCCCGGACGGCTGTTTCTTCGGCGCCCTTCGAGAATATTCCAAAAGCGCTGCATTTCCGAAGGGAAAGCAGCAGTGAAAGGAGTCCTTTGTATGACAGGTTCCGCCTCGCTCCCCACCGTACCGCCGCTGCCGCGGCGCATTCTCATCGCCGTGCTGGCCGCACTGCAGCTGGTGATGGTCGCCACAGGGATTGCCTATATTCCCATCGGCCCCCTGCGCCTGACCTTTCTCACCCTGCCGGTCGCCGTCGGCGGTGCTCTGCTCGGCCCGGCCGCGGGCGCCGTTCTCGGTGCCGTATTCGGCATTTCGAGCTTTCTCACCTGCCTCGGTGTGTTCTCCATGGATCCGCTCGGAGCCGTGCTGCTCGGTATTCAGCCGGTACTCCTCTTTCTGGTGTGCGTCGTACCGCGCATTCTGTGCGGATGGCTTCCGGCGCTCGCCTGCCGCGCCCTGTCCCGCTCCCGCCTCGGGCAAAAGGACAAAAGCGGCCTGCTGCCGCTCGGCACGGCCTGCCTGCTGACGCCGCTGCTCAACACCCTGTTCTTTCTGAGCGGCCTGTGGCTTTGCTTTGCCGACAGCTTCCTGCACAGCAGCGCCGTCACCGACCTGCTCGGCGGAACGGTTTCCTCCGTCACGGCGCTGTTCGCGGCCTTTGCCGGCGTCAATGCCCTGCTCGAAGCAGCGGTCGGCCTGATTGCGGGAACCGCCGTCTGCAAGGCACTGTCTCTGCTGCTGCATCGCATGCACTGATTCCTGCTCTGCGTATAAGCACATAAAAAGCCGCATAGGATTCCCTATTGGAGGATCCTATGCGGCTTTCAGACTGTCAAAAAAGGCCGCAGGCCGCAAAAGCAACAGGAATTTCGAGAAAAAACTACAAGTCACCGATTCCTTCTTCTTATTTATCCAAAATACTGTTGGCCCCGGCGGGGCCAACGCTT
>URYX01000104.1 GCA_900552225.1 uncultured Oscillospiraceae bacterium
GTCTATCGCCGGAGCGCTTTGTGTTTACAGGTTCCGGAGATATTTTCAGGAAAGGGATGGAAAACGTGACGGTCACGGATTCGATTTTGGAACAGGTTCACCGCATCCATTTTGTGGGAATCGGCGGCAGCGGCATGAGCCCGCTTGCCGAAATTCTTCATGCGGAGGGATATCAGATCACCGGCTCCGACTGCGGAGAATCGGACAACCGCAAGCGCATCGAGGCGCTCGGCATTCCGGTCTATACCGGTCATCGCGCGGAAAATCTCGGGGATACCGAGCTCGTGGTCTATACGGCCGCCGTCAGCCGCGATAACCCCGAGCTGGCCGCAGCGGATGCACGCGGGATTCCGGTGCTGGAGCGCGCCAAGCTGCTCGGCATTCTGTCCCGTCACTACGAACAGACCGTGGCGGTTTCGGGCACACACGGCAAAACCACCACCACCTCCATGATTGCGCAGATTCTGCTGGAGGCCGGGACGGATCCCTCGCTGTTCATCGGCGGCCGCCTGCCGCTAATCGGCGCCAACGGGCGTGCCGGTCATTCTCCCTATCTGATCTGCGAGGCGTGTGAGTTTCAGGACCATTATCTGGAGATGACGCCGGCCGTGGCCGTGGTGCTGAACGTGGACGCCGACCATCTGGACTATTTCGGAACACTCGATAATGTCATCCGCTCCTTTGCGACATTTTCCGCCAAGGCCACCCGTGCGGTCATCTATAACGCCGAGGACGCCAACACCTGCCGTGCCGTAGAGGCAGCCGCGGCACCGAAAATTTCCTTCGGCACGACGGAGGAGGCCGACTGGTCGGCGCGGCAGCTGACCGTGTTTGACGGCGCCTACTATGCCTACGACCTCTACCATGACGGCTCCCTGTTCGCCCACATCCGCCTCGGCGTTCCGGGACGGCACAATGTCCTCAACTCCGCCGCGGCCGCGGCCGCCGCCTTCCTGTGCGGAGCCACGGCGGAGCAGATTGCAGTCGGGCTTGCGCATTTCCGCGGAGCGGGACGGCGATTTGAATTTCTCGGCACCTTCCGCGGCGTGACGGTGGCCGACGACTACGCCCACCACCCGACCGAAATTGCCGCCACGCTGCAGGCGGCCAAGGCGATGCCGTACCGCAGGGTATGGGCGGTGTTTCAGCCCTTCACCTATTCCCGCACGGCGCAGCATCTGCAGGAATTTGCCGATACGCTCTCCCTGGCGGACACCGCCGTCGTCAGCGATATTATGGGCTCCCGCGAGCAAAACGATTGGAATGTCAGCTCGACGCAGATTGTGGAGCGCATGACCAACGGCATCTATCTCCCCGATTTCGAATCCATCGCTTCCTTTGTGGCGGAGCAGGCCGCGGAGGGTGACCTGGTCATCACCATGGGCGGCGGCGATGTCTATAAATGCGCGCGGATGATTGCGGCAAAGCTGGAGCAGATTCCGCAGTAAGCCTCCGCAGGCTCTCAAAACCGCAAAAATCCCGCAGAACAGTTTTTCTGTTCTGCGGGATTTTTCCTGTAGCCGATGAAGAACTCAGGCGCAGAGAGCCGCTCCGAGTGCACGGCAGGCCTCCAGGGCCTCATCGTCCGGCTCCTCGCAGCAAATCACGCTGTCGCACGCCAGAACGGCGCCGTCGCCCACACAGGTCTCCTCCCAGCTTTGCATCCACTCTCCGCTTCCCCAGCCATAGGAACCGAACAGCGCCAGGCGCCGTCCGGCAAGCCGGCTCTCGCATGAGGCAAACATCGGGGCAAACTCGGATTCCTCCAGCTCCTCCGCTCCCATGGCCGGGCAGCCGAAGGCCACTGCATCCACCGTATCCAGCAGGGAGACGTCAAACTCGGACGGGGTAAGCAGCACCGCCTCCGCACCGGCTCTGCGGGCTCCCTCCGCCACGGCCTGCGCCATGGCCTCCGTGTGACCCGTACCGCTCCAATACACAACTGCAACCTTCACAACTTGACACACCTTTCTGTAAAATGATCCTATTTTAAGCGTCAGGACGCTTTGACCAACAGCTTTTCAAACGAGTGATGCTTTCCGTAGGCCCGACAGTACAGCCGGGTGCACTTTTTATACAGAGCAAAGGTCTTTCGGGCCTGTTCGGCATCGCCGTAGACCTTCCATGTCCCCACACATTTGGCCTCCCGGGCCCCGTGCCGCAAAAATCCGTCCACATCCTCGGGCGGATACCCGAGAAACAGCCCGACCTCATGCGGAAAATCCGCATCCGTCTGCAGACGGCGGACGAGCTCCGCGACACACTGATCCGCGTTTTCGGCGGGATAGTGCCGGTTTAAGAGAATTTCGCGGGCTTTGCCGTTTTTCAGATCCTCCTTCAGCCGACGCGGACGGTACATATACAGCAGTGCACGGTGCTCCGAGCAGTAGACCGGCAGCAGCCGCAGCCCGCGCGGCACCAGCCGGCGGTTCATCTCCCGGACGGATTCATCCAGGGCGCGGCGGTCGCGGACGGGGCAGGCAAACAGGTTTCCCGTCTTGAGTCCCGCCATCGTCGGGGAGCAGTGCAGAATGACCGTTTCTTCAGACACAGCAAGCGCTCCTTTCCGTATGGGTATCCAGAATACGGCGCAGCGCAGAAACCGATCCCGTATGGCTGCGCACTGTGCGGATGTTGCGCTTTTTGGCCTGCCCCGTTGCCAGATTCAGCATCTTGTGAGACATCGTGCCCGTGAACAGAATCAGCAGATCGGGACTTCCGAAGTTCTGAATTCCCTTGTCGGTTTCAATGTACACCTTGGCCGAGCAGGCATAAGAGCGGCAAAGCTCCTCATACCGCCGGATCATGCATTCGTTTCCTCCTACAATAACAACACTCATCGCTTCCTCTCCTTTCAGTCGTTGATTAGCAATTGCTAACCACTATGTAAAAAAATAAGGACGGGCTTTAGGGTATGGCAAGCAGATTCGCCTTACAGGGATTTCATGCCGATGCTTTGGCTCATCACCATGGAGCAACAGCGGCTTTTCCCGGAAATGCGGCAGCTTCGCGCTTCCCGATGTCCGCTCCGCCGCTTTTCCGCGGCCCGCGGGCCTCCGGCCGGGCAATCTGCCCGGCCGGAGACTCCGCCGTTTAGGATTTCCGGAAGCAGCCGAACAGACCGTGCTTTTTCTCATACGGGGCACTCGTGATGCCCTTCAGCTCATACCCTGTCCCCGCAATCACCTCGCGCAGCTGTTCCTCCGCGAGCGGCTCCTCCGAAACGATTACCGTCTCCCCCTTGCTGTGAGAGGAGGTGACCTTCTGAACCGCAAATTTGGAACGAATGGCGTCATTGATGTGCGATTCACACATACCGCACATCATGCCGTCGATACGCAATGTTGTCTTGACCATACCGCTTGACGCTCCCTTCGTCTATTCCGCACTTTTCAGTGCTTCCACCATATCGATTTTCTTGTTCTTGCGGGACACCGCCAGGCTGACCAGCAGCGACATGCCGAGTGTCAGGCAGATGCTGACGCACACGGTGCGCACGCTGAGCGCCAGCTTCATCTCGTATTCCCCGGCCAGGGCCTTCAGCAGATAATCCAGCACGCCGATGCCGGAGGGCAGTCCGATGAGGATTCCGATTACACTCAGCCACAGATTCTGGCCGACCAGCAGCGCTCCGATCTTCCGGTCCCTGAAGCCCACGACCTTCAGCGTTGCCATTTCGCGATACCGTTCGGTATAGCTCATCACCCCGAGGTTGTACAGCACCACCACACCGAGCAGCAACGCTCCGCCGACCAGCATGGTGATCGACGCGTTCATCAGCTCGGTAAAGGTGGAGAAGGAATCGAGAATCGCCTGCTTGGACTGTACGCTCTGAATTGCGGCATCGGGGACGATGTCCGCCTTTTCGGTGCGGGTGTATACGGAATTCACCGTATACGGCAGCTCCAGTGCTTCTGCGTAGACGGAGGAGATGGCAATGCTTTCGGAAACACTGCGGAAAATCCCTGCCACGCGCAGCGTATACACTCGGTCCGACCCGTAGGGACTCACCTCGAGCGAGTCCCCGGGCTTTAAGTGAAACGTGTCCGCAAGCCGCATACACACATACGCTCCGTCGTCTCCGAGCGTGAAGAAGTCTGCGCTGCGGTCGGGAAAGCGCACCATATCGTGGGTAATGCGGTAAATATCCAGAGAAACCGCCTGATCCCCGGCCTGTACAGCCACCGTCCCGCTTTCGTCCCCCTCGTATTGCTGCAGAATGTCGCGCCGCTGCTCCTCTGTGGCCTCATCGGCCAGGAAAATCCGGGAGGCATAGTTTGTGGCACCGTCATAATACAGCTTCAGGAAGGCCTGAAGCGTATCGCTCATGCCGAACGCTCCCACAATCAGGATCATACTGCCGACAATGCCGATCAGGCTCATCGCGGTTCTCGACTTATGCCGCACGGTATCGCGCATATTCCAGCGCGTGCCGAAGGAGAGCCGGTGGAACCAGCCGGTACGCTCCAGCCACAGCGGCCGTACCCGTTTGGGGGTATAGGGCCGCAGGGCATCGGCCGCCGTCCCGCGCAGCATCTGCTTAACGGACAGAAAGCCGATCAGTGTCAGCAGGCCGATAACGGCGACCAGCACGACACAGCAGAACCACGGCAGATACAGCTTCCATTCCGGCATATCCATATAGGTTCCCATCATGCCGTTCGGATTCATGATGTAGTAGGCGATGCCGTAGCCGAGTCCCACGCCGATGGCCGATCCGATCACGCCGATCATCAGGGCATACGAGGTGTAATGCCACAGGATGCGGCGGTCGCAAAAGCCGAGAGCCTTGAGGGTGCCGATCTGTGTTTTTTCCTGCGCCGTCAGGCGGTGCATGGTGGTCACCATGGTCAGCACGGCAATCAGCAAAAACAGCACCGGCAGCACCGAGCCCATGGTCTGTCCTTCCTCGGTCTCTCCCTTGGCCTGGGCATAGGAAACGCTCTCGTCCTTGGTCAGCACCTGCGTGGTGCGGCCGAGCGCCGCATCCACGGCATCGATCAGCTCCTGCTTGCCGGCCGCGGAGCGCAGATGAATCTGCGGATAGAACTCCATACCGGCCGCTTCGCGGTACAGCACGGGAGAAATATAGGCGAAGCCGTAGGTGGAATAATCCGGCATCAACTGGCTTTCATCCCGCACGCAGATCATGTACTCGCCGGCCCGGATGAGCCCGCGCACCGTTCCGTGCACCTCGATGTTGCGGTATACCAGTGTCAGGGTGTCCGCAAGGTGGATGCCGTTTGCGGCCGCATACTTTTCCGAAAGCCAGATGCCGTCCGGACTGTTTTCGTCATACGGATCGCCCTCCGCCACGAGGAATCCGGACACCGCGGCGTTTTCCGTCACGGTCAGGGCTACGCTGTCTCCGGGATACTGAGTAACGTCCGCATTGACCGCCAAGAAGCGGGAAGCACTTTCCACGGCCTTCAGGCGGCAGACCGTCTGATATTCTTCCTCGGAAAATCCCTGCTCCGAAATCAGGCGGTAATCGGCATATCCCGTCTTTTCAAAGAAGCTGCCGGTGTTTTTCTCAATGCTGACCCATTCCATCTGGAAGCCGATAAAAACACCGATGCCGAGGGCAATCATGAGGATCATGGACAGAAACTGCGCTTTATAGCGTCCCATCGTCCGCCAAAGCTTTTTAAAAAGCACAACGCTCGCCCCCTTTTACCAGTCGATCTCATCCGCCGATGCGGGGTGCGCCTGCTCCTCCTGCGACACGATCCGTCCGTTCTTGACGCGGATCACCACATCCGCCATTTTGGCGATGTTCTGGTTATGCGTCACAATGACGATGGTTTTTCCGTATTCCCGTGCCATCCGAAGCAGCAGCTTCAGCACCAGCACGCCCGTTTCGGAGTCAAGCGCTCCGGTCGGCTCATCGCACAGCAGAACCTTCGGGTTCTTGGCCAAGGCCCGCGCAATCGAGACACGCTGCTGTTCTCCTCCGGAGAGCTCGGCCGGAAAATTCTTCAGATGATCCGACAATCCGACCTCGCTGAGCATCTGTGTGGCCGAGAGCGCGTGGGGCGCAATCTCCTTGACCAGCGCCACGCTTTCATGTACGGTCAGCGTCGGAATCAGGTTGTAAAACTGGAACACAAACCCGACTTTTTCCGCCCGATAATCGGCCAGCTCGTCGTTTGACAGCGTCGAGATATCCCGGCCGTCCACATAAATCTTTCCCTCGGTCGGCGTATCCAGACCTCCGAGCAGGTTCAACAGGGTGCTCTTTCCGGCGCCGCTCGGCCCCAGAATGACCGCAAATTTGCCTTCCTCCAGCGCCATATTCACATGATCCAGTGCCCGCTGCTCATGGTCACCGTTGCGGTATACACGGCTGACGTCGTGAAATTCCACCATTGCCATATGGTAATCCCCCTTTCGCCGTACCGGGTACGGCATTGGTAAGCATATGCTAACCCTGTCT
>URYX01000105.1 GCA_900552225.1 uncultured Oscillospiraceae bacterium
CGGACAGTGTGGCTTCCACATACCCGGTTTGTACCAAGCTGAGTCTGACCGGAATGCCGGTGACCGGCGTAAAGCGGTCGGTCACCAGATTGCGCAGCACCTGAATCTGATCGCGTCCCATGTTGACCCATACTGTGAGCGGTTCACTTGCTTTGGTCTCGCCGGCCATGCTGTAATCCTCGGTGAAGGAGGCAAAAAATCCGCGCAGTGTATGCAAAATCCAATCCCCAAACGAGGCGTGCGGGGAAGGAAGCTCGGCATCGGCACTGTGAAGAATCAGATAATCCAGGGCGAGGGGCTGCTCCGTCATGCTGTCCAGCCAGGTATACAGGCTGCTGATACCGTCACGGTAAGCCGACAGCCGCCGATGAATGTCGTTCGGATGCTCCGCCATACTGCGCAGCCGCCGCACCATGTCCCGCACGGATTCGCTTCCGCCCTCCTCGCCGCTCAGGGCTTCCAGCAGATCCGCTGCACGTTCCAGCAGGGCCGCCTGTTCGCGGAAGGCATCCGTCAGCCCGGGGATTTCCCGGTCGAGATAATAGTCGCGGTAGGGATCGGGGTTGGCTCCCGTGATCATCACCATTTGGGTATATTGCCGATTCAGCTCACGGCAGGCTTCGTCAACCATTCCGAGAGCCTCGGCGTAGCGGTTGTCGCTTACCTCAATACGCAGGATGTTTTCTCCCGCCTTCAGGCGGAGAGGTACGGGAATCCCGTTTTCGTCCGACACCGTCAGGCGCTGCCATCCGGCACCGTAGGAAAACGCCACGCAGGCATACGATGCACAGGGAACCTCTCCGTTGACGGTGATTTTCCGGAAGGCCGTCGTGCCGACGGCTTCCTTCTGACGGTATTTTAAGGTGAGATAGTACAGCCCGTCGGCAGGAACGTTATCGATACGGTAGGACACCCACATGCCGACCTCCGACCAGCTGCTGCCGCCTAAAATATTGCGGCGGATATGCGTCGGATGGTACGGAACCGTGGCGGGACTGGTGCGGTCATACTGAGGGTAAAGCGAGGCATCGGATTTTTCGTAGGTCGCTTCGGCCTGAATCTCGATGTATGCACCGGCCGTCTCTGCCGCACCTTCCGCTTTCCACGCGGCCAGGGCCTGCGCATCGGATAAGACGGCCTCCGGAGCCGACAGCTGCAGCGCCGCAATCTGCACGCTCCCTTCCCGGCAGGACAGCCGGATTGTGTGGGGGCCGGCCTGCAGCGCCAGAAACAGTCCGCCGCGGCTGAGTCCGGAGGTGTCGGACAGACGCACCGACTGCATCCGGCGTATTTCCTCATAGGCAGGAATCCGGTCGTTGTCGGACGCGTCCCGGCGAATGGCTTCCGTGTCCCGGTACAGGCGATTGAGCGGGTACCCCGTCAGTTCGTTATACGGTACCTCTCCGTCCAGCTCCAGCTGAAGCAGCGGGCGGCTGCTGCGGCCATCCTCGCCCGGCAGATACTCAAGAATCAGAAAATAGGCTGCCGTTTCTGCCGCCGTTATTTTCCACTGCATCCAACCGTGCTCCGAAAACTGTTTCTCATCACTTTTCAGCCAAATGCCGTCCTCGGAAGCGGTGGTATTGCAGTCGGACCGTGTCGCCTCCGCGGCGGACAGCGTCAGCGGTTCGCCGGTGTAGAGCGGGCCGTTCCATTGCCGTGCATACTGGCTGAAGCTGTTCTGCCCGGCGGCGGCCTCACGCACCGATTCGGCGGCCGCTTCTGCCAAGCGGTCTGCGGCAAGCGGCCACCCGCTCTGCAGAAGCAAGAGCAGGGCCAGCCCCCACGATGCCATTTTGCGTTTATTCACGAGGATGCCCCCTCTCGTTGTTCTGAAATCCGATGACGCGGGCTCAGTGTGTCCTCTCGAAGGACGCAGGCCTGGCTTCAAAGCTGATGTGTGCCGCGCCGAGACAGGCCATGTCCGCGCCGAGCTGCGTTTTGAGCACGCGCAGGGAGATATTTTGCTGAGTCAGTGCGCGGGAGACGGTCGGAAGAATCGCATCATACCAATCGGCCAATGCACCGCCGAGAATGACCGCCTCCGGATGAAATACCGTTTGAATATGTATCAGTGCGGAGGCCAGCGTCTCGGCGTAGGCCTCCGCCACCTGTCGGACGGAGGGGTTCCCCTGCGCGTATTCCTCCAAAAAGCGTTCGCAGCTGGCGTTGTAGCCCAGCGCCTGCGTCATGGCTCCGTAAAATGTGTGGGCGGAAAGCCGATGCTTTACGGTGTCGTCGGGAAACAGGCACCGGAAATCCTCCGCGGAGTCCCGGCTGTCTTCACGGAGGCATTGTCCCGTCAGCACTGCTCCGTCCACCGTATCGTCCAGAATCAGCAGTGCCGCGTGTTCCAGCCCTTGCGCCGCCCCGAGCCATTGCTCGCCGGCCAGCGCGGCGCGTGTCCGGTTGGTTGCAATTACGCTGCAGGGGAAAATTGCTCCGGCCACCGCATAAAAGTCCGTTCCCTCATAGCCGGTAATTCCTGCAGGAGCCTCGGTCACCAGGCGGTTGCGTTCGTCCACCCGCCCTACGGTAGCCACGCCCACACTGTGGATGCTGGGATAGCGCTGGATGAGGGTGCTGAGCAGTGACTGTATTTTTTGTATGTACTGCAAGGCCCCTTGCTCCAGATCGGCGGCCATATGTACCGCGTTCAGCTTTGCTCCGCTGCTGTCACAGACTACGCCGCGGATTTCTGCAATGTTGCAGTCCAATCCAATCCATTTCATCGATCCTTCTCCTCACGTGCCGGTATCTCCTGACGGTGCGCCTTGCGATAATCGGAAGGCGTTTGGCCAAAATGTGCTGTAAATGCGCGGCTGAAGCTGCTCGGATTGCGGTAGTTCAGCAGATGGGCGATTTCTCCTGCGGACAGGCCCTCGTTCAGGAACTCCACCGCCTTATCAAAGCGCTTTTCGTTGTAATAATCCTTCAGGGATTTTCCCTGTGACTGTTTGAACAGACGGGAGATATGAGCATAGCTGTAGCCGACCTGCTTTCCGATATCCTCAAGCTGCCGGATTCCGCAGACGTTGGTATCGATATAATTGATAATGGAATATACCAGCTTTTGCGACTGGCTCTGATTGTCTCCGCTGATATATTTTTTGGTATCGCTCAGGATCAGGGCCCGGCAGGACAGAAGCAGGATCTGCCATACGTAATACTGGATCATGGTCTGGGAGATCAGATCCTTGGTCATCATCTCGTTGAAGGTGTTGAGGAAGGCCGCCTGAACTCCGGTGTTATCCCGTGCCAGCGGCACCTTGCAGCCCAGCATTAAATCCCGTACCGCTCTCCAGGTGTCGTCGAGCAGGGCCTCATCGAATTCAAAGCCGATGTAAAAGTAGCGGATGGGATCGGCCATGTCCGAGCGAATCCGGTGTATCTCACGGCTTTTGTTGATGTAAAGCCAGCCCTTTTCGATTTTGTATTCCCGACCGTTGCTGGAAATCCAGCCGCGCCCTCCTACGACACAGGTGATTTCATGGCAGTACTGTATATGGTCCTTGACAACATAACCGGCATCGCATCCGATGTCCCCGATTTGCCACAGCAGTACCGGCCCGTACCGGACAGGTTCCGTAATGTATTCATTATCAAAATGAAATTTCAGACCCTGAAGCATGATTGCCCCCTCTCGCCACGCACACTATTCCTCGGCATTGCCCATGCGGAAGTCCCACCGGGGCGGCACCTCCGCTGCCGCTTGATCCGCGGCCCGTCCCTCTCGGCGGCACTTCTGCTCCTCCAGATACAGCCACAGGTTGGTCAGAGACGTTTCCCCCTCCCGGATATCGGGAATGATGAGGCCTCCGTTTTCCTGCAGAATCGCCTCGGCCGCCGCCGGATCGCCGGTATGCGCACAGGCATCGGCTTCATAGAATTTCAGCTTTCCGTCCTGCTTCAGCGTTTCCTCCAGTGAGGAGAAACGCTCCCGAATCTCCGTGTATTCTCCCGCCTCGCTCAGCAGACGGAATGCGTCCCGCAGCAGGGACAGCTCCTGCGGTCTCAGGCAAAGCGCCTCCCGCATGGCCTGAAGGGCACCGGCGGCATCCCCGAGGGTATACCGGCAGCCGGCCAGTGCGTACCAGGCCCAGGCCGTCGGCATCAGGGAGAGGGAACGGCCGAGCCGGTCGGCCGCCGCCGCAATCTCCCCGGCCTGCAGCGTCATGAGTCCGTAATGGTACCACGCATACCAGTTGTTTTCGTCCTGCTCCAGCGAGGCCTCCAGCAGGCGCATCCACCGCTCTCCGACCATATAGGACTGCGGGGCTTCGTCTGCGGGCGGGCAGGGCATACGCCCGGTTGCGAGCAATTCTGCCCAGTGCTGTTCCTCCCGGCCGGGTGCGCAGAAGGACAGATGCTCGGACAGCGGCGGCTCTCCCGCTGCGGTGCGCCGGGCGTTTTCAAGTCCGCCGCTTCCGGAACCGCTCAGGACAGGATGACCCGTCCGAAATACCGTGTCCCGTTTGTCCGCAGCCAGTCTGGTCTCCAGCTGTTCCTCCGGCATCAGGGCCTCCACACGGGCGGCTACCTCCCGCCGGGCTTCCTCCCATGGACCGTGCAGGGCGGTTTCCCCCACCTGAATGGCGCCGTAGGCCTCCTCCCATTCCCAGGCGGCCAGCGGAGGCATGGGAAGGCATTCGTATTGCGTGCGGCCGAGACCCGCCTGAATTTCCGCATAGCTCCCAGCCTGATCGGTCAGGAAATGCTGCCAGTTCCGGCCTCCCTGCCCCTGTCCCCATACAAACAGCTTGCGTCCCTTCAGGCGGGAGGTGGAGGTCTGCAGCAGGCCGTAGCCATCCGGTCTGACGGCGGCAATATACTTTTGCCGCTTATCCTCCGTGATGTAAAAATAATCCATGGAGCACTCGGTATGGGTCGGATAGGACACCTCCCGCTTTCCGCGGTACGGCATCCGGATTTTCCCGATGGTGTTCCAAAAGCTGTAGTAAGAGGCTTCTGCGGGAACAATGACCCGTCCGCCCTCCTGCTCCGGCACGGCGATATTGCTCCACCAGTACATCGGAACGGTGGTACGGTTCAGGTTCACGATCCGCATGCGGCACAGCAGGAACCGGGAATCCTGCGGCAGGGAGAAATCCATCTGATAGGTCACATTTCTCAGTCGCTCATATTCGTACATGCGCAGCACGGGTGTGCCGTCGTCCGCCTCCAGCGTCTCGGTGAACAGGGGTGCGCATGTGAAGGGACTGTGTCCGATCATCCCGATATTCCACTCCACGCCGCCGCTGAACCAGGCGTTGCGCAGGGCCAGGTTGCAAAGACGGATGCAGTCGTTGACATAGAGCAGCTCCCGCCCGGCTGTTTTATCGTACAGTGACCACAGGCGGCCGCCGAGCTCCGGCAGGAAGGTGGCCTTCAGAAAATCATTTTCCAGAACGGCAGCGCGAAACTCCTTTTCCCGCAGCTCCCGTCCGTAGAGATTCTGCTGTGTGTAGGGATAGATGGTACGGATTTTGCCGATGTCGAAGAAAATCTCGTCCTCCTCCCCCAGGGCCGGGGACTTCTGCGTCTGAACGTTGAGCACCGGCAGCACGGACGGCAGAGGATTCTTTGGTCCGAGATCTGCGGCACGCAGCGTCACGGTTTTTATGGTCAGTACAGGTTTCATCGATCATCATCCGTTTCTGTAGTGTAGTCAATGAGCGGCGGGGCCGCCGTCTCCCGACGGATAGTTTTGAATCACGGTCTTGGCCTTTTCCCATAGGGCGAGCTGGTTTTCCACCCGCCGGAGCTCGTTGTCCGAGAGCTCTCCGCACAGACTCCGGATGGCGGCGGCCGCCCGGTCTACCCGTGCCACGGCCTCGGGAGTATACATCTCCTGCGGCTCGGGCATATGCCATGCGACGGCCTTGGCGTTGCAGCGCCCATTAATATCGGCCAGGCAGAGATAGTAGGAAAGCATCGCGTCGGCAGCGGCTCCGAACAGCTTTTGACAGGCATCGGACAGAATCTGCGTTGCGGTCGGCCGGTTGTCCCACATACCGTAGGCACCGACGTACCACAGCGGCCACCGCAGCGGATAGCTGCTTTCCGTGTCGTTAAACGCTTCGGCCGGTCCCTGATCGTAGTAGACATACTGTGCGCCGAGTTCCCGGAAGCACCGCTGGTTCCGGGTGGCCAGATCTCCCTGAACCCAAGGGATATCCTTCCAGACCGGGTTGGCCGCCGCCGGACAATACCAATCCCAGACCGATATGTTGCGGCAATCTGTCATCTCGATCCATCGGCGGGCATTCTCCAGCCAGGGGAGATCGTAGTGGTTGTGGCCGAATTCGTATCGGTAGCGGACATGGTAGCCGCAGTCGGGGCCGCTGTCCACCGGATGACACATGCAGGATTCCTTGCAGAACATCAGCATGACGTTTTTATGCAGCGGCATTTTACG
>URYX01000106.1 GCA_900552225.1 uncultured Oscillospiraceae bacterium
GTATATCCTGATGGCCAAGCTGCATCTGATCAACTCGGCGGCAGCCCTGATTCTGCCCGCCATCGGCTCCTCCATGGGACTGTTTTTGATGAAGCAGTTCATGGAGAGTATTCCGGGCTCCATTTTGGAGGCGGCCCGCATTGACGGGGCCACCGAGCCGGTGATTCTGTTCAAGCTGGTGTTTCCGAACGCCAAGCCGGCCTGGCTGACGCTGGCTATTTTTACCTTTCAGTCCACATGGAACAGCTCGGCCACCACACTGATTTTCGATGAGAATCTGAAGCAGCTGCCGACCGCCATCAATGAGATGGTGGCGGTGAATCCGACACTGCGGGCGGGAATGGGAATGGCGGCCTCTCTGCTGATGCTGATTCCTCCTATCGCGTTCTTTCTTGTGACGCAGAGCAATGTGGTCAAAACGATGGCGTTTGCCGGAATCAAGGAATAAGGGGGAGAGGCCTTGTGAAAACGCGTATCCGACAGCTGCTTGCACCGCTGGCGCATCCGGTGGCGGGGTTTGAGGAATACCGGGAAAATCGTACGTTCCCGCTGTTTCCGAGCCTGATGATTCTTGCGCTGTTCTTTTTGGGCAGCATTGCCAAGCGGCAGCTCACCGGGTTTATCTTCAACTGGGACGATCCGGAAAAAATCAATGTGTTCTATATCCTGGCGGAAACCGTCGGGGCGTTTCTTCTGTGGGTGGGCTGTAACTGGGCAGTCAGTACCCTGTTTGACGGCAAGGGACGTATGAGGGAAATCTGGGTGGTTTCCGCCGTTTCGCTGATTCCCTATGTTGCGTCTATTTATGTGTATGTGCTGCTCAGCAATCTGCTGACCGAGGACGAGGGCGTGTTTCTGTCGTGGATATTGGCCGTCGGAATGCTGTACAGCCTGCTGCTGCTGTGCGGCGGACTGAGCGCCGTTCATGAATATTCCTTCGGAAAGGTGCTGTGGAGCTCGCTCATTACAATCGGCTTCATGCTGATTCTTCTGTTTGTATGTGTGCTGCTGTTCAGCCTGTTCCAGCAGGTGTACGGCTTTTTCAGTGATCTGGCAAGAGAATTTGCATTCCGGGTGTAAAACGGGGAAAGAGGAGGAGAAGGCCATGCAAAATGCACGGCAGGATACCTTGCGGGAAGGGTATTGGGTATTTCCGCGGGTTTGGACGGTGCAGGCCGACCGAAACGGAGCGGCGGCGGTGGAAATTCTGCGGGAGCTGCTGCGGGACAGCCAAACGGAGCTGACGGAGAGCCGGGATGCAGTGCTGTGGCTGGAGACCGACGAGACCCTGGCCGGGGAGGAGGCCCGCTTTGCGGTGACGGCGGACGGAGTCCGTATCACCTACGGGGCGGCGGCCGGGGCGCGCAACGCCGTGCTGACTCTGTATAACAGTCTGGAGAAAACGGACGGAAGCTATACCCTGCCTTGCTCCGAGGCCGTCGATTACCCGGACAGCCGTTTCCGCGGCATGCTGATGGACATGGCACGACGGTATATTGAACCCGAGGAGGTCAGGGCCAATCTGCGGCAGATGGCGCTGGCCAAGATGAACCGGGTGATTTTTCATCTGATGGATTCGCATCACTATGCCCTGCATTCGGAGGCGTTTCCCGCTCTGAATCACGGCAAATTCCCGCAGTATTCCATGCGGCAGATGCGGGAGCTCGTGGAGTACGCGGCGTTTTGGGGCATCGAGGTGATTCCCTCCCTGGATTTGCCGGCCCATGCCGCACATCTGCTCCGGTCGCTGCCCGAGCTTGCCTGTCAGGTGGAGGATGCGGCGTTCCAGGAGAGCCACTGGGCAGTCTGCATCGGCAGCGAGCGGACGTATGAGGTGGCTGAGACGCTTTACCGTGAGGTGTTTACGGTGTTTGACAGCTCACTGCTGATGCTGTGCGGAGATGAGCTGGAGTTTACGGACCTCGGGCTGTGGCCCAACTGGGAGCATTGCACGCGCTGCCGTGCTCTGGCGCAGCGGGAGGGCCTGACGCTGCGGCGGGAACTGTTTACTTATTTTGTGCGCCGCATTCACGCCATCGCCTCCCGAATGGGCAAGCGTCTCATCGTATCCAACGACAATCTGGACATTGAGCATCTGCAGCCGGGAGAGGTGCCGCAGGATCTGCTGATCTTCTGGTGGGCCGTGCCGCGGCGGTATCCGGAAACCTATACGCTGGAGAAGTTCCTGCAGCAGGGCTTTGAGGTCATCAACTGCTCCTATGAGGACTGCTATATCGATCTGTATATGACGCAGGAGCGGCTGGCCGACTGGAGTCCGCTGACACGCCCGGCCTGCCCGCCGGAATATGCGGCGCAGGTGGCGGGCGGCTGTCTGTGTGCCTGGGAGGGACAGGAGCATTTTCTGTGGACGGTGCCGTCCGGAATTCTGATGATGGGAGATAAGCTGTGGAACGGAGCCCCGGCGGTGTACGACCGGAATTATGCCGTGTGGCTGACGCGGCGGCTGCTCGGGGCGGACACGCCCGCGGGACTCGACGTCTTTACGCCGCTCGGAGGCTGTCTGCTGCCGCTGGACGGCGACCGCATGGCCGATGCGGCACGCAAGGGCTTCCCGGAGCGGGTACCCGTTTCCGTGCTGCCGGAGCTGGAACGCACGCTGGAGGCCCTGCATCGGTTGGCGGAAGCCTCTCCCGTGCAGGCCCCGCTTTGCGAGGTGTACGCCCTGTGCCTGCGCTGGATGCGGGCACAGCTGATGCAGAGGCAGACGCTTCCCGGGGAGGACGGACAATGAACGCGGAGGATGTCAAAAGCTGGACGGCGCACGGCGGCGTATTCCGTTGGCCGCCGTGCGGAACGGTGAAAGCACCGGAGGCGGCCGGGCCGGCCGTCCGGATGCTCGGAAGCCTGCTGACGGATATCGGCGGTGAGCTGCGGGAGACGGCCGGTGCGGCAGTGCTTGTGTGGGAGGAGAATCCTTCCCTGCCGCCGGAGGGGTACACGCTGTGTATCACGCCGGCGGCTGTCACGGTCGCCTTTGCGGATACGGACGGCGCACGTCATGCGGCGGCCACCCTGTATCAGACGCTGGAAAAGGATGCGGACGGCTATTTTCTCCCCTGCGGGGAGGCCGAGGATGCTCCGGACAGCCGCTTCCGCGGCGTTTTGCTGGATATGGCACGCAAGTATCTGGAGCCCGGGGAGGTCAAAACCACCCTGCGGCAGATGGCGCTGGCCAAGATGAACCGGGTGATTTTCCACCTGATGGACGCGGAGCGGTATGCGCTGCAGTCGGATGCCTGGCCGCAGCTCAACGGCGGCTGTCTGCGTCAGTACACGAAGGAGCAGCTGCGGGAGCTCGTGGATTGCGCGGCCTTTTGGGGGATACAGGTCATTCCCTCGGTGGATCTGCCGGGGCATGCCACCTTTCTGCTCGACCGGATGCCGGAGCTTGACTGCGCGGTGGATGAGCCGGACTTTCAGCGCAGCCGATGGGCGGTCTGCGTCGGAAATGAGGAGGTCTACCGCTTTGCCGAGGGCCTGTTCCGTGAGCTGCTGGAAATTTTTGACGGGGAATACATCATGTGTCCCGGTGACGAGGTGGAGTTTATTCCGCTGAATCTGTGGGTCAACTGGGAGCATTGTGCACGCTGTAAGGCGCTGGCGGCCCGGGAGCATCTGGCGGATAAGCAGGCGCTGTTTGACTGCTTTGTGCGCCGGATCCACGCCATTCTGCGGGGACTCGGGACACGCATGATTGTGGCCAATGATAACTTCGAAATACGGGAGCATCCCGATCTGCCGCGGGATCTGCTGATTTTTTGGTGGCACCGGAGGCTGGAGCGTCATCCGGACAACACCATGGCCTGCTTCCTGCGGCAGGGTTTCGAGGTCATCAACAGCGATGTGTACGAATGCTATCTGGATCTGTATATGACGCAGGAAAAGCTGTCCGACTGGACGCCGGTGAAGCGGCCGGAGTGCCCGCCGGAATGTGCGGGACAGGTGGTCGGCGGCTGTATGTGCGCCTGGGAGGGAAAGGCGCATTACGCATGGACGCTTCCTCCGGCCATTCAGATGATGGGCGAGAAGCTGTGGGATTTCCGGAACCGTGTCTACGATACCGCCTATGCGCGGCGGCTGACGCGGCGGCTGCTCGGACCGGACACACCGCCGGGTGCCGATATCTTCACGTATCTCGGAGCGTGCCTCCCGCCGCTGACGGCGGATTCCTCGCAAAAGGGGTTTGTCGGGCGCGTGACGGACGCATGTCTTCCGGAGCTTGAACGGATGACGGAGATGCTGGAGTGCTTTGCGGGAGAGCCGCACAGAGAGGCGCCGCTTGCGGCGGTGTATGCCGATTGCCTGCGCTGGATGCGGCAGCGGCGGGAGGAGTCTGTCGATGTGGTGGAGTAATGCGGAAATATTATGGGAGGACGGCCGGTTTCACCGGGGACACCTGCACACGGAAAACGGTGTGCTGGTCGAGCTGACCGACCGGGAGGCCCCGTCGGATGCCGTGGATCTGCAGGGACGCCAGGTGTGGCCGGGACTTATTGATCTGCACATTCACGGCTATGCGGGAACCTATGTAATGGAGGAGGATGCGGCGGCACCCGAGCGCCTGTCCCGTTTGCTGGCGGCCCAGGGGGTGACCTCTTATGTGCCGACCACCACGGCGGGAGACCGGGAGACGCTGCTGCGGGTCCTGCGGCAATGGGCGGCGGCCGCCGAAAGACCGTCCTCCGGGGCGGTGATACGCGGTCTGTATATGGAGGGGCCGTTCCTGTCGCCGCGGTATAAGGGCGCGATGCGTGAGGAGTGTGTCTGTGCGCCGGAGCTGAGGCTTGCGGAGGAATTCCGGACGGCGGCCGGAGGCTGGCTGCGGCTGATGACGGTGGCTCCGGAGCTTCCGGGGGCGGAGGCCCTGCTGCAGTGGTGCACGGCTCACGGGATTATTGCCGCAATCGGGCATACGGCGGCGGATTACGAGACGGCGCGGGCGGCACTGGCCGGCGGCGTCTCTCATGTGACGCATCTGTGCAATGCCATGGCGGATATGACACACCGCGCCCCGGGAGTACTGGGGGCGGTGGCGGACAGCACGGCGACAGCGGAGCTGATCGGCGACGGGTTTCATATTCACCCGTCGGTGCTGCGTCTGCTGTATCATCTGCTCGGAGAGGACCGCATGATACTCATCAGCGACAACACGCCAATCTCCGGCAGCCCGGATGGAGAATATCTCATGGATGGCGTGAAAAGCATCGTCAGAGACGGTACCTGCCGTCTGGAAAACGGTACCATCAACGGCAATATGCAGCCGCTGCTGGCGTGCGTGTTCCGTATGGCGGATAACGGCATTCCCCTGACCTCGGCCATCCGGATGGCGACGGAGATGCCCGCCCGCCGTCTGGGCATTGCCGATACCGTCGGCTCTCTGGCCGTCGGCCGCCGCGCGGATTTTGCGGTGCTGAATCCGGACCGGACCGTGGCCCGGACCGTCGTGTGCGGGCAGACCGTATATTCCGTATAAAAACAGCGCAAACAGCGAGAAAGGATCGGAGAATCAATGAATCATCCCCCCGTATGGAAGCAAAAGCAGTTTTATATTTCCACCTTTAATGCAACGGCCGGTGACCCGAAATATACGGAGGCACAGCTCCGCTATCACAAGGAGGCCGGCTTCAATCTGATCGAATTCACCTTCAAGAGCCGCGAATACGTATTGCAGGCGCTGCCGTATTGCGAGAAGCTGGGGCTTGCATCCCTTGTACAGGATGAGGAGCTGGCCGGCATCGGACTGGATCACATGGTGGAATCCACCGACGAATCCGTGCAGCGCGTGGTGGAGCTTTACAAGCCGTTCCCGCACGTGATGGGCTTTTACGTATGGGATGAGCCGGGCCTGGCGGCGTTTCCGGTCTGCCGGGCCACCATTGAGCGGTTCCGGCGGTATGCGCCGGATAAGCTGGCGTTTTCGGTGATGGTGCCGAGCTACGGCATTTATAACTGGCAGGTATCCAACTGGGACGCGCAAAACAACGAGCCGCTGGAGGAGCGTCCCTTTGCCCGCTATGTCCGGAGATATCTGGCCGAGACGGATGTGGATGTCGCCTCCGTCGATTACTATCCGTATGCGGTGAAGGCGGGAGCCTCACTGATCGTGAATGACCTGTGGCGGGATATGGGCTGCGTGCGTCGGTATGCGCAGGAGGCCGGCCGCCCGTTCTGGTTCTATTTCCAGTCCAAGGGAACCTTTGAGCTGGACGACAACGAGGGCTCCCGCGGCATGAGCTACGAGAAAATGGCGGTGCAGACCTACGCGGCGCTGGCCTACGGTGCCAAGCAGATCAGCTATTTCACCTCGTCGAGTGCGGTCAGCCGGATGGACGATCAGCCGGGACCGCTGTTTGAAG